>NZ_JBLRDT010000059.1:0-14263 GCF_057512245.1 Gryllotalpicola sp. CP2-P1 | reverse complement strand
ACGCGGATGCCGGCGCGGCGCTCGCCGCCGAGGTCGCAGCCCGAGGCCGGCCTGAGCCGCTGTTCCTCGAGGTCGACGTGACCGACGTGCCCGCGCTGCAAAGCGCCATCGCGCAGGCATCCGCCCGCCTCGGCCCGATCACGGTCCTCGTCAACAACGCCGCGAACGACACGCGCCGCGCCGTCGACGACATCGACGTCGCCGGGTGGGACGAGGGCATCGCTGTCAACGTGCGCCATCACTTCTTCGCCGCGCAGGCGGTCCGTCCCATGATGCGCGCCGCGGGCGGCGGCTCGATCGTGAACCTGGGCTCGATCAGCGCGCACATCGACCTCGTCGAGCTGCCGGTCTACATCACGGCGAAGGCGGGCATCGAGGGGCTGACCCGCACCCTGGCGCGCGAGTTCGGTGCTGACGGCATTCGCGTGAACTGCATCATTCCCGGGTGGGTCATGACGCCGCGGCAGCTCGAGAACTGGGTCGGCGACGCCGAGCGGGCGAAGATCATGGCCGCGCAGTGCCTGCCCGAGCTGCTGTACCCGGCCGATGTGGCCCGCCTGCTGCTGTGGCTCGCGGCAGACGACTCGCACATGTGCACCGCGCAGAGCTGGGTGGTCGACGGCGGCTGGATGTGAGGCCGCGCTACGAGGCGCGCCGCGGGGGAGCCGTGCTCGCGCGCACGACGAGCTCCGTCGGCAGATCGACGTGCCGGAACGAGAGCCCGGGCTGCTCACGTGACCGTTCGACGAGCGTCATCGCCGCTTCGGCCATCTGCGCGATCGGCACGTGCACGGAGGTCATGGCCGGGCTCGCCCACTGCGAGACCGAGAGGTCGCCGTAGCCGATCACGGAGAGATCGCCGGGGATGTCGAGACCGAGCGAGCGTGCGGCGTCGTAGACGCCGAGGGCCTGCAGATCGCTCGAGGCGAAGACGGCGGTCGGGCGCTCCTCGAGCTCGAGCAGCGCGCGCCCCTGCGCGTAGCCGTCGGCGTGGACGAAGCGACCGGGCTTGATCCACTCCGGGCGCACGGGGATGCCGGCCGTCTCGAGCGCCGTGCGGTAGCCGGCGAGGCGCGAGGCCGCCGCCTGCATGCCCTCTGGCCCCTTGATGATCGCGATCCTCGTGTGGCCCAGCTCCTGCAGGTGACGGGTGGCGAGGAAGCCGCCGTTCCAATCAGCGGAGCCGATGGATGAGGCATCCGCCGCCGGCGGCCCGAACGGGTTGATCGCGACCACCGGGATGTCGCGGCTGCGCAGCCGCGTCTTGATGCGGGGGCTCAGCTCGGACAGGAGCAGGATGACGCCGAGCGAGTCGCGGTGGAGCACGCCGTCGACCCAGCCCGCAGGCGGGCCGTAGTCGTCTTCCGCCCCCGAGATCACGAGGCCCCGGCCGGCACGCCGCACGACGCGCTCGAGAGCGGCGGTCATGGCGGCGCTGAACGGGCTGGCGATGTCGAAGCACAGCACGTCGATCACGGGCGCCGGCCGGTGGGCGGTCGTCCGCCGGCTGTAGCCGCGGGCGTCGAGCAGCGCGTCGATGCGGTCGCGGGTCTCGTCGGAGACGCCGTCGCGCCCGTTCAGCACCTTCGAGACCGTCGCGACCGAGACGCTGGCGAGCGCCGCGATGTCGGCGAGGGTGGCACGGGTGGCGCGCGGGGCGGGCGCTGCAGAGGTCGGGTCCTCGGCAAGCTCATTCGTCACCCTGGCAGATTATCTGTGGAACCGCGCAATTCGGGGACAGGGCGGTCTGTGCATCGGCTCTCGCGTGTCGCGTTCCCGCGGCGGTGTGCTGCGGCGCTTTCCGTGGCGGGCGCTCTGCAATAGCGTCGATCTCATGAAGGCGCAGCAGCTGACGGCCCCGGTGACGTATCACGGCGAGGGGCCCTGCTGGGATCCGGTGGGCGAGCGGATGCTGCTCGTCGACATGCTGGCCGGCGCGGTCGTCGACCTCTCATCGCTCACCTCGCCGGCGCGCTACGACGTCGGCTCGCCGGTCGCGGCCGTCGTACGACCGCGGCGCAGCGACGGGTTCATCGTGGCGACCGAGCACGGCTTCTCGCTGTTCGACTCGGGGTTCCGGCGGGAGCGCGAACTGACGCAGGTGCTCGACGACCCCGCGATCCGACTGAACGAGGGCGGCTGCGACCCGGTGGGGCGCTTCTTCTGCGGGGGAATGGCGTATGAGCAGACGCCCGGCGCGGCGGCTCTGTTCCGGCTCGAACCCGATGGCACCGCGTCCGTCGCCCTCGACGACATCACCATCTCCAACGGGCTGCAGTGGAGCCTCGACGGTGAGCGCGCCTACTACATCGACACGCCGACGAAGCGCATCGACGTCTTCGACTACGACGCCGCCGAGGGCACGCTGCACGAACGTCGCCCGCTCGCCGACGTCAGCGACCTCGAGGGCGGCCCCGACGGCATGACGATCGACGCAGAAGGCGGGCTGTGGGTCGCGTTCTACAACGGCGGCGCGGTGCGCCGCTTCGACCCGGCGAGCGGCGCGATCACCGAGCTGATCGAGATTCCGGGGGTCCGGCAGATCACGGCGCCGGCCTTCGGCGGGGCATCCCTCGACACCCTCTACATCACGACCTCGCGCGAGAACCTGCCCGACGACGCCCAGCCCGCCGCGGGCGCGGTGTTCGCCGTGCAGCCCGGTGTGCAGGGGGTGCCGCTGCCGGCGTTCGCGGGCTGACGGGCCGCGCTATTCGGCCACCGGGGTGCGGCCCACCGTCACGACGGGGTTCGTCAGTCGGCCGATGCCGGCAATCTCGATGGTGACCTCATCGCCGTCGCGCAGGGTGAACTCGCTGGGGGGAACGAGACCCGTTCCCGTCAGCACGACGACGCCGTCGGGGAACTCGAGACCGCGGAAGAGCCAGTCGGCAAGGTCCTCCAGGCGCCGCGCCAGCTGGTCGGTCGACGTGACCTCGTCGTACACCGTGCTGCCGTCGCGCTCGATGAGCAGGCGGATGTCGAACGGGGGAGTCGCGAGCCAGGCGGGGACGATCTCGGGGCCGAGCGCGCAACCGGCCGTGAACACCTTCGCCTGCGGCAGGTAGAGCAGGTTCTCGCCCTCGATCGAGCGGCTCGACGAGTCGTTGCCCGGCACGTAGCCGAAGATCTCGCCCGCGGCGTCGACGACGATGCCGAGCTCGGACTCCGGCACGTCCCAGGTGGAATCCGCGCGCTTGCCCACCGGCTCGCCGTCGCCGACCACGCGCACGCCCGTCGACTTGAAGAACAGCTCGGGGCGCTGCGCCCCATAGACCTTGTCGTAGGGGGTGCCGTCGCTCGCCTCTTCGATGCGCCCGTCGCGGCTGCGCAGGTACGTCACGCCGGCCGCCCACACCTCATGCTGCGGGTCGATCGGAGCCAGCACACGAGCGGGCCGGATGCCTGCGCCGGCGGCCCCTTCGACGCGTTCGCGCGCCTCGGCGGCGGGCAGCCGCAGCAGCTCGGCGAGGCTCATGCCGAGAGGGGTATATTCCTCGCCGCGGCGCACGGCCCACAGGACGTCGCCGTCGACCTCGACGCGGGCGAGGGCGGTATCGGGGCGGTTGCTCATCAGTGCGACTCCCTCGTCACGATCGATCCGCTCGACCCCACGAGGAAGTCGAGGTCGGCACCCGTGTCGGCGCCCTGGACGTGTTCGATGTACAGCTTCTGCCAGCCGCGGTCGGCCTTCGCGAACGACGACACCTCGCGGAACGCGGGCTTGCGCGCCGCGAGCTCCTCCTCGGGCACCAGCAGCTCGAGCTTCCGGTTCGGCACATCGAGCGAGATCAGGTCACCGTCCTGCACGAGGGCGAGCACGCTGCCCGGCGAGGCGGCCTCGGGGGCGACGTGCAGCACCACGGTGCCGTATGCCGTTCCCGACATACGACCGTCGGAGATGCGGACCATGTCGCGGACGCCCTGCTTGAGCAGCTTCGGCGGCAGAGGCGTGTTGGCGACCTCGGGCATACCGGGGTAGCCCTTCGGCCCGCAGCCGCGCAGCACGAGCACCGAGTCGGCGTCGACGTCGAGCTCGGGGTCGTCGATGCGGGCGTGGAAGTCCTCGATGGAGTCGAAGACGACGGCCCGGCCCGTGTGGGTGAGCAGCTCGGGACTCGCCGCCGACGGCTTGATGACGGCGCCGCGCGGCGCGAGGTTGCCGCGCAGCACGGCGATGCCCGCCTCGTCCTGCAGGGGGTTCTCGCGCAGTGAGATCACGTCACGGTCCCACACGGGGTGCTCGCCGAGGAAGGAGATGAGCGGCGCGCCGACCACGGTCTGCGCGGCGGGGTCGAGCAGGTCGGTGAGCTGGTCGAGCACGGCCAGCACGCCGCCGGCGCGGAACAGGTCCTCCATCAGGTAGCTGCCCGAGGGCTGCAGATTCACGAGCAGCGGGACCTTCCCGCCGATGCGGTCGAAGTCCTCGAGGGTGAGGTCGATGCCCAGGCGGCCGGCGATGGCGAGCAGGTGCACGACCGCGTTCGTCGAGCCGCCGATCGCGGCGAGGGTGACGATCGCGTTGTGGAACGACTCCTTCGTGATGACCTGCGAGATGCGCCGGTCCTCGAGAGCCAGCTCGACCGCGAGCCGGCCCGAGGCGTGCGCCGCCTCGAGCAGACGGCTGTCGGGCGCGGGCGTGCCGGCGACACCCGGAATCGTCATGCCCAGCGCCTCGGCCATGATGCCCATCGTCGAGGCGGTGCCCATGGTGTTGCAGTGGCCCTTCGAGCGCACCATCTGCTTGTCGAACCGCTCGAACTCCTGCTCGGAGAGGTTGCCGGCGCGCACCTCTTCCGACAGGGCCCAGACGCCGGTGCCGCACCCGGAGCGCTCGCCGCGGAAGTAGCCGTTCAGCATGGGGCCGCCCGGCACGACGACGGCGGGCAGATCGACCGACGCGGCGCCCATCAGCAGCGCGGGAATCGTCTTGTCGCAGCCGCCGAGCAGCACCGCCGCGTCGATGGGGTTCGCCCGCAGCATCTCCTCGATCGTCATCGCCGCCATGTTCCGCCACAGCATCGCGGTCGGCTTCACGAGCGTCTCGCCGAGCGACGTCACGGGCAGGTTGACCGGCACGCCGCCCGCCTCCCAGACGCCCTGCTTGACGTACTCGGCGACCTCGTTCAGGTGCGCATTGCACGGCGTCAGGTCGCTCGCGGTGTTGGCGATCGCGATCTGCGGGCGGCCGTCGAAGGCGTGGTCAGGGACCCCGCGCCGCATCCACGCGCGGTGGATGAACGGGTCCCGCCCCGTGCCGCCGTACCAGTCCTGACTGCGCATCATCGCGCCCTCCTTCGGGTCAAGGTCCATCTTGTCTGATGATCGATTCGAAACTCGCCACGGGCGCGCCTCAGCGCTCCGGCGAGGTCACGGCACGAGGATGCCGCGGCCGACCGCGCCCGAGACGAGGTGCTCGTACGCCGCCGCCACCTCGTCGAGCGGCAGTCGCTCGCCGAGGAGCCGGTCGATCGGCAGCCGGCCCGCGAGATAGAGCTGGAAGATGCGCGGCAGGTCGATGAGCGGATTGCTCGACCCGTAGAGCGAGCCGATCACGCGCTTCTGCCGCTGCACGAGCTGGTTGAGTGGCACCGCGAACTCCGTGTCGGCGGAACCGAGGCCGACCGCGACCACGGCACCGCCTGCCGCCGTGCAGTCGAGCGCCTGGCGCAGCGTCGCGGGTCGCCCGATGGCCTCGATCGCCCAGTCGACGCCGCGGCCACCGGTGGCGGCGAGCACCGCCGCCGTGGCATCCGTCTCACGCCCGTTGATGGCGATCGCCGCTCCCAGTTCGCGCGCGAGCTCGAGCTTGCGGTCGTCCACATCGACGACGATCACGGGGTGCGCACCGGTCAGTGCCGCGCCCATCACCGCCGAGAGCCCGACGCCGCCCGCGCCGATCACGAGCAGCGGCCGGCCCGCGGCGAACTCGACGACGTTCAGCACCGCTCCGACCCCGGTGATGACGGCACACGCGGAGATCGCCGCGACCTCCGGCGGCACCCCGTCGGGCACGACGACCGCCGCGTTCTCGTTCACGACGACCTTCTCGGCGAAGCAGGACACGCCCATGAGGTGGTGCAGCGCCGTGCCGTCGGCCGCGCCGCCTGAGTCCACGGGAAGCGAGAGCCGCGAGGTGCCGTCGGGCAGGCCGCCCGTCGCCGCCTGCACCTTGCCGAGCTCGCAGAGAACCGGGTTGCCTGACACGCAGGCCTCGCAGACGCCGCAGCGCGGGCGCCACAGCAGCGCCACGCGGTCGCCCACCCTGATGCGGCCGGATGCCCGCGGCCCCAGTTCCTCGACGATGCCGGCCCCCTCGTGGCCGAGCACGAGCGGCAGCGGCGCCGTGAGGTCGCCGGTCATGTAGTGGTAGTCGCTGTGGCACACGCCTGCCGCCTCGATGCGCACGACGATCTCGCCGTCGCGGGGTGCAGCGAGCTCGACCTGCTCGATCGCAGGGGGCCGGCCGGGGGCGCGCAGCACGGCGGCGCGGATCGCGGTCATGCGCGCGCGGCCGAGGACGGTTCGCGGTCGCCGCCGGCGACGAGCTGGTCGCGCAGCGACTCGCGCACGACGCACTGCTCGAACGCGAACGAGTCGGCGAGGGCGTCCAGCTCGTCGTCGCTCAGCCCGCGGAACAGCTCCGCGTACTCCTCGGCGAGCGGCTGCGCGAACAGCAGGTTGTTGAGCACGGTGGAGACGGTGTCGAAGCGCCCCCACGGGTACGGGTTCCAGTTCGGGAACTCGCGCGCCACGAGAGCCTGAACGGCCTCGCTGACCTCGCGCACGCCCTCGCCGCCGAGCCGGTCGCTGCCCCACTGGTCGGCGGCGAGCCGGTTCTTCTTGGCTACGAACGCGTCGAAGCGCTGCCGATACGGTGACTCGGGCGCGACCGAGACGAGCCCCTGGCGGCCGAGGTCCTTGTACATCCAGCTCGTCCAGCTGACGTCGAACTCGCGATAGAGGTCGAGCTGATCGGCGAGGATGCGGCGGCGCATGGCATCCACGTGCTCGTCGCCCGTGTAGATCGGCGCGAACTCGCCGACCATGATGGGCGTGCCGCTCGCGCGGGCGTACGCGGAGCGCTGCAGGAACTTGCGGCGCGCGTAGTCGCGGTCGATGTAGACGCCGTCGGTCTCGCCCGGGTAATCGCCCCCGCGGCCGAGGCCGGAGGCGACGTAGTCGTGCACCGAGTAGACCGTGTTCGGCCAGGGGTTGGCGGGGTCGAACATGTCGAACTCGGTGGAGTAGGTGTTGCCGTCGAGGAACACCGTGTGGTCGGGGTCGATCTCGCGCACGGCGTCGAACAGCCGCCGATAGAGGGGGCCGACGACGCGCCGGGTCTCATCGGCGGGCTCGTTCATGAGGTTGTAGCCGGCCACCCAGGTGTTGCCCTTGTAGTGCTCGGCGATCGCCTTCCAGATGTTCACGACCCTGTCCTGGAAGTGCGGGTGGCGCCACAGCTGCGCCTGATGGGTGTCGTTGTCGGAATGCCAGTGGTGGTTCTGGCTGCCGGGCAAGGCGTGCAGGTCGATGAGCGAGTACACGCCATGGCGGCCGGATGCCTCGATGGCGCGGTCGAGGTGCTCGAACGCCGTCGGCAGGATCTCGAAGGGGCGGTCATCGGACTCGAAGTGGTGGTAGTTGACCGGAATGCGGATCAGCGTCATGCCGAGGGAGCCGAGGAAGGCGGCATCCGCCTCGCCGTAGAAAGCGGTGAGCAGCCGCTCGAAGAACCGTGCCGCGCGGTCTGCGCCGATGACGGCGGCGACCTTCTCGCGCATGAGGGTCTCGTTGGCGGCGTAGCCCGTGATGAAGTTCTCCATGTTGAGCCAGCCGCCGACGCAGACGCCCGTGAAGCGGATCGGCTCGCCGTAGCCGTCGAGCAGGCGTGCTCCCTCGGTGCGGACGTAGTGGGGCGGCCTCGCCGGGGAGTGCGCGCTGGACATACCGATGACCTCGCTGTCATGTACGGAACGAAACATTTCGCGATTCCTTGGTGGAGTTTTCGCGAATGCTCTCAGGCTAGGAATCGGTGCGGTGCGGTGTCAAGCGCGCGCGGGTGCCGGCCCCATGGAAGCGCCCGGGTGCAGCGCGCACGGCACGAGCACCTGCGTCGCCGGCCCGTCGCGGCCCTCGAGTCGCGCGATGAGCGCCTCGGCCGCGGCTCGGCCGAGCACGTGGCCCGGCGCCTCGTAGGTGCTGAGCGGCGGCTGCGACAGCGCGGCGAGCGACGCGGTGGTGCCGATCGTGACGATCGAGAGGTCGCGCGGGACCTCGATGCCGCGCCGCGGCAGGGCGCTGAGCAGGGCCAGGCTGGCGGCGTCGTGCATCGAGACGATCGCGGTCGTCTGCGGCGCCCTGCTCGCCAGCTCGGCCGGCAGCGCGGAGATGGAGCCCGAGTCGTGGGTGACGTGGAAGACCGTTCCCGCGAGCCCGCGGGCGGCCACCGCCTCGCGGAAGGCCTGCTCGGTGCGGATGGGCGGCGCGTAGCCGGCCAGCGATGTTCCGCGCAGGTCTTCCAGCACGAGCGCGAGATCGCGGTGGCCGAGCTTCGCGAGCTCATCGACCGCCGTCTGAGTCGTGCGCTCGAAGTCGATGTCGACGTAGTCGATGCCGGCGAGCTCGCGCGTGCGGCCGATCAGGACGAACGGCGCCTGCGCCTCGCGCAGGCGGCTGACCCGCTCGTCGTCGAGCTGCACCTCCATCAGCAGGACCCCGTCGGCGAAACCCGCCTCGATCAGCGATGCGATCTCGGTCGTGACGTTGTCGCTGTGCAGCGGCCACAGCACGAGGTTGTACCCGCGCTCCTCGGCGGCGGTCGCGGCCGACTCCACGAAGGCGTGGTTGTTGCGGTGATCGAGCATGGGGTAGATCAGCGCGAGGATGCGCGACTTGCGGCTCGCGAGCGCGCGTGCCGCGCGGTTGCGCCGGTAGCCGAGCTCGTCGATCACCTGCAGCACGCGCTCGCGGGTCTCGGGGGTCACGGGCTTGGTGTTGTTGACCACGAACGACACGGTCGAGATCGACACCTTCGCGCGATCGGCGACCTGCTGCATCGTGACCACGGTGGCGCCCTTTCTCTCGCGAGAGCTGAGTGCCGCAAGTATCGCATCGACATCGCGACATTGTGGTAAAGCGCTTGACTTCGGCCACGTGATCTGGTCAGACTGCCGTGCAGGTCAAGCGCTTGACTCGATTCGGCTCGGGCGCCGGGCCCTGTTGCTCGACCCTCTTGTGACGCAAAGGAGCTCACTCGTGAAGAAATCGCGCACCCTCGTGGCGATCGCCGCAGCATCGGCCGTCGCGCTCACCCTCGCCGCCTGCTCGTCGGGCTCGTCCGCCAGCGCAGGCGGCAAGCAGACGCTGACGGTCGAGGACTACTACTCGTCGGACCCGAGCATGAGCGGTTACAACGCCGTCTACAAGGAATGCGCGGCGTCCATCGGGGCGAAGGTCAACCCCGTGCACATCGCCGGGGCATCCCTCATCCAGAAGGTGCTGCAGCAGGCATCCTCTCGGACCCTGCCCGACGTCCTCATGCTCGACAACCCCGACGTTCAGCAGATCGCCGCGACCGGCGCGCTCGCCCCGCTCAAGAACTTCGGCGTCTCGGCGCCCAAGGGCGACGTTCCCGGCGTGATCAAGGCGGGCACCTACAAGGGCGAGCTCTACGGCCTCGCGCCCGTGATCAACTCGATCGCGCTCTACTACAACGTCGACATGCTGAAGGCCGCGGGTGTGACCCCGCCGAAGACGTGGGACGAGCTGCAGGCCGCCGCGAAGAAGCTCACCGACCCGAGCAAGGGCGTCTACGGCTTCGCGATGAGCAACATCAACACCTACGAGGGCACCTGGCAGTTCCTGCCGTTCCTGTGGACGAACGGCGGTGACGAGAAGAACATCGACACTCCTGAGGCGGCGCAGGCGCTGCAGCTCGACGTCGACCTGCAGAACGACGGCTCGATGTCGAAGAGCTCGGTGAACTGGTCGCAGCAGGACGTCAACAACCAGTTCGTCGCGGGCAAGGCGGCCATGATGATCAACGGCCCGTGGCAGCTGCCCGTGCTGAACGCGAAGAAGGGGCTCAACTTCGCGAGCGTTCCGATTCCGACCCGCACGTCGTCGCAGACCGTCGTCTCCCCGCTCGGCGGCGAGACCTTCAACGTTCCCCAGACCGGCGACAAGGCCAAGATGGCCCTCGCCGGAAAGTTCGTCGCGTGCCTGAACAAGCCGGCGACCCAGCTCAAGATCGCCAAAATCTCGGGCAACGTCCCCTCCGACCAGGACTCGGCCGCCACGTGGGCGACGTCGCACCCGCAGGTGCAGGCGTTCACCGAGACCGTGAAGACGGCGCGGGCGCGCACCGGTGAGCTCGGGCCGAAGTGGCCCACCGCGGCGACGGCGATCTACACGGCCGTGCAGCTCGCACTCACGGGCAAGGCGAGCCCCGAGGACGCGCTGAAGCAGGGGCAGGCGCAGAACAAGTGACGACCTCAGTGGATGCCGGGCGCGCGCACAGCGCCGCCCCGCCGGCCCGCCGCGCCCGACCGGGCACCGAGCCGCGCAGGAAGGCGCACCCCGCCCGCTACCTCACACGCTGGTTCTTCGTCGCGCCCGCGATCCTGTTCGTGCTGGTGTTCTTCGGCTACCCCATCGTGCAGAACGTGGTCATGTCGCTGCAGAACTACACGACCACCACGTTCTACACGGGCGAGGCGCCGTGGGTCGGGTTCAAGAACTACACGACGGTGTTCACGAACCCCGTCTTCGGAACGGCCGTGGTGAACACCGTGCTGTTCACGATCGGTTCGATCGTGCTGCAGTTCGGCATCGGGCTCGGCCTCGCGCTGTTCTTCAAGCGGCACTTCCCGCTGAGCGGGTTCCTGCGCTCGCTGCTGCTGCTGCCCTGGCTGCTGCCGCTCATCGCGTCGGCGGCCGTGTGGAAGTGGATCCTCGATCAGGGCAGCGGCGCGCTCAACGGGTTCCTCGGCCTGTTCGGCGTCGACCCGGTGCCGTGGCTCGTCAGCCCGAGCCTCGCGCTCATCGCCGTCATCGGCGTGAACATCTGGCTCGGCATCCCGTTCAACACGACCATCCTCTACACCGGCCTGCAGGCCGTGCCCGAGGAGCTCTACGAGGCCGCCTCGCTCGACGGCGCCGTGGGGTGGCGCGCCTTCTGGCACATCACCTGGCCCAGCATCCGCTCGGTCGTCAGCGTCGTGATCGTGCTCGGCGTCGTCTACACGCTGAAGGTCGTCGACATCATCCTCGGCCTGACGGGCGGGGGCCCGGCGAACTCGACGCAGACGCTCGCGACCTGGGCCTACCAGAACTCGTTCGTGAAGTTCGCGTTCGGGCAGGGCGCCGCGATCAGCAACGTGCTGATCGTCGTCTCGCTGCTGTTCTCGGCCGTCTATCTGTACATGAACCGCAAGGGAGTCGACGAATGAGCGAGACGCGCGCGCTGCGGCTCGCGGGGGTGCCGAACCGCGCCCCCGCCCGGAAGTGGCCGATGACGGTGCTCGGCATCGTCTTCCTCGGCATCATGGTGTTCCCCGTCTATTGGATGATCAACAGCAGCCTGCAGGCCAACTCCGGGGCGGCGAGCACCGACTGGTTCCCGATCCACCCCACGATCGCCGGCTACGTCACGGCCATCCACCAGCAGGGCGGCAACCTCGTCACGAGCCTCGTGATCGCGATCAGCGCGGTGGTGCTCACCCTCGTGGTCGCCACGCCCGCGGCATACGGCCTCGCCCGCTTCAAGATGCGGGGCATGACCGCGTTCGTGCTCGTGCTGCTGATCACCCAGATGATCCCGACGATCGTGATCGCCAACGCGCTCTACACGCTGTTCAACGACTGGGGCCTGCTGAACTCGTACCTCGGCCTGATCCTCGCCGACAGCGCGCTGCAGATCCCCTTCGCGATCATCCTGATGCGGGCGTTCATGGCGTCGATTCCGCAGAGCCTGGTCGAGGCGGCTCTCGTCGACGGCGCGAACAACTTCCGGGCGTTCACCGCGATCGTCGTGCCCATCAGCAAGAACGCGATCATCACGGCCGCGCTCTTCACCTTCCTCGGCGCGTGGGGCGACTTCCTGCTCGCGCTGACCCTGACGAGCACCCCGGCCGTGCGCCCCATCACCCTCGGCATCTACAACTACATCGGCGCCAACGTCACGCAGTGGGGGCCCGTCATGGCGACCGCCGTGATCGCCTCCATCCCGGCCGGCGTGCTGCTCATCATCGCGCAGAAGTACATCGCGGCCGGCGCCCTGGGCGGAGCGATCAAGTGACGACGGACGCCTCGGCGAAAGACCACTCAGAAGGAGAATCCATGAACGCCATCCCCACCACCTCCACCCGCCCGCTGCGTGTCGTCGTCTGGGGCGAGAACCGGCACGAGCAGGTCGAGCCGCACGTCGCCGAGCTCTACCCCGACGGCATGCACAACGCCATCAAGGCGGGCATCGAAGAGAACCTCGGCGAGGGCGCCGTCGTCACGACCGCCCTGCTCGACGACCCCGAGCACGGCCTCACCGAAGAGCGCCTCGCCGAGACCGACGTGCTGACCTGGTGGGGCCACGCGGCACACGGGGAGGTCTCGGACGAGGTGGTCGAGCGGGTGCACCGCCACGTGCTCGAGGGCATGGGGCTCGTCGTGCTGCACTCCGGCCACTGGTCGAAGATCTTCCAGAAGCTGATGGGCACGACCTGCACCCTGCGCTGGCGCAGCGAGAACGACCGCGAGCTCGTCTGGACGGTCGACCCCACCCACCCCATCGCGCAGGGGGTGCCGCACCCGATCGAGATCCCCCAGCAGGAGATGTACGGCGAGCAGTTCGATGTTCCCAAGCCCGACGAGATCGTCTTCATCTCGTCGTTCTCGGGCGGCGAGGTGTTCCGCAGCGGCATCACCTATCGCCGCGGCAACGGCAAGATCTTCTATTTCAGCCCGGGCGACCAGGACTTCCCCGTGTATCACCACAAGGACGTGCGACGCGTCATCGCGAACGGCGTGAAGTGGGCGGCCTCCGACCGGCCGGCCCGCGCGCTGCCCACCCTGCTGCGCTACGAGACCGGCGACTTCTTCAACGGGCGCGGCTACCAGGGCGCCATGAGCAACCACGCGGACGCCGAATGAGCCGGTTCGCGACCGTCGACGCCGCCGGCCCGCTGCGGGTCGTCCTCGTCGGCGCGGGGAACATGGGGCGCCACTGGCTGGACGTCATCGCCGAGACGCCCGAGGTCGAGCTCGTCGGGCTCGTCGACCTCGATCTGCCGCTCGCGCGGCGCGCGCTCGCGGAGCGGGGGCTGAGCGTGGCGGTGGGCGATTCGCTGACGCAGGTGGCGGGGGATGCCGGCGCGCAGGCCGTCATCGACGTGACCGTGCCGCCCGCCCACCACGCCGTGAACACCGAGGCGCTGTTCGCGGGGCTGCCGGTGCTGTGCGAGAAGCCGATCGCGCCGACCGTCGCGCAGAGTCTCTCGCTGGCCGCCGCGGCCGAGGCATCCGGCCAGCTGCTCATGACGAGCCAGTCGCGGCGCTACTACGCGGCGCTCGCCGAGCTGAAGGACGCGCTCGGCGCGCTCGGCCCCATCGGCATCGTCACCACCGAGTTCTTCAAGGCGCCGCACTTCGGCGGGTTCCGCGACGAGATGGCGCACCCGCTGCTGGTCGACATGGCGATCCACGCCTTCGACGTGTCGCGCTACCTGCTCGACGCCGAGCCGGTGTCGGTCGACTGCCGCACCTTCAACCCGAGCTGGAGCTGGTACCGCGGCGACGCGGCGGCGACCGCGGTGTTCGAGTTCGAGGGCGGCACCAGGTACACCTTCACCGGCAGCTGGTGCAGCCCCGGTTTCGAGACCTCGTGGAACGGCAGCTGGCGCATCAGCGGGGCGGGCGGCACGGCGCTGTGGGACGGCGAGGGGCGCCCAGAGGTGGAGTACGTCGAGGGCGCAGGGCCGGGCGACGTCACGCGCGCGACCCTGCCCACTGCCGTTCGTCCCGAGATCGCCGGGGCGCTCGACGAGTTCGTCGATGCGCTGCGCACCGGGCTAACGCCCTCGGGCGACGTGCACGCGAACGTGTTCAGCCTCGCGATGGTCGAGGGCGCGGTGCGCTCGGCCGAGACCCTCGGCACCGTCAGCCTCGAGGCCGTGCTGGAAGACGGCTACCGCGACGCGCTCGCGAGCGAACGCCGCGAAGACGTGAGAGGTGTGCTCGAATCATGGGGGAGCGCGGCAGCGGGGCTGCG
>NZ_JBLRDT010000058.1:0-14631 GCF_057512245.1 Gryllotalpicola sp. CP2-P1 | reverse complement strand
TGTCGAGCACCTCGTCGGGCACCCAGCTCGCCCCGGCCGGCCAGAGCTCGCGCCCGACGCGTCGCCCCTCGGCCGCGGGGTCGATCTGCCCGCCCGCCATGGTTCAGCCGACGCGTTCGCCGGTCGGGTCGGGTGCCTGGACATCGGCGAGCTCTGCACCGCCGACGGGCGTGTTCGCCCAGCTGATCAGACGCCAGCCGCGCTCGACCGAGCCCTCGAGCACCGCGACACCGGTGTTGTCGATCGGATTGCGCAGGGTGAACTCGCCGCTCACGTTCAGCGCGCGGGCCCCGACCCACGCGCGGATCGCCGCGCCATGGCTGAACACCGCCGCGGTGTCGTCGTGCGCGCGGGCGATCTCGGCGACCGCCGCATCGAAGCGGCCGAAGAAGTCGTGACCGTCGAACGCCCCCGGCATGCGCGCGTCGAGCTCGCCGGTGCCCCACTTGATGATCGTGTCGAGGTAGGCCTTCACCGACGCCTCGTCGCTCTTCGCCTCGAGCTCGCCGGCCTCGATCTCATGCAGCCCGTCGTGGACCACCACGTCGAGCCCGCGCGCCGCCGAGAGCGGTGCCGCGGTGAGCTGCGTGCGCACGAGCCGCGACGCGTAGATGCCCTGCAGGTTCTCATCGCGCAGAGCGTCGGGAACCGCTCTGGCCTGCTGCTGCCCCAGCTCGGTCAGGCCCGGGCCGGGGGCGGCGGTGTCGAGCTCGCCGAGAACGTTGGCGGGGGTCTGACCATGACGGATGAGGAGCAGGCGCACCCTCTCGACGCTAGCCGACGAAGATGCAGAACGGATGCCCCGCCGGGTCGGTGAAGACGAAGAGCGGCTCGTCGGGGTCGTCGAAGCGGTCGCGCAGCAGCGTCGCGCCGAGCTCGAGCGCCCGCGCCTTCTGCCGTTGCAGCTCGGCCGCAGAGCCGACCGCGAAGTCGAGGTGCAGCTGCTGCGGCACAGGGCCCTCTGGCCAGGTGGGCGGGTCGAGCTTCTCGACCTGCTGGAAGGAGAGCCGGAACGCCCCGCCCGGCTCGCGCAGCCGCAGCCAGTCGGCGTCGTCGGGCCTGCCGTCTGCGGGCGGCTCGTCGCCCGGGAAGTAGGAGTAGCCGAGCAACTCGCGGTAGAACTCGGCCAGCCGGCGCGCGTCGGTGGTGTCGAGCACGGTCGCCACGATCTTCGGGAAGACGGTCTGCGGATCTGCGATGTCCATGCGGAAAGTGAAGCAGCGGCCACCGACATCCGCACCGCCCTTGCGCACCTAGTGTGGAGGGATGACCGCACCCCGCCGCCTGTGGAGCGGCGCTGCGGTGCAGCTCGGCAGCCTCGTGAGCGTCAACTTCGGCTCCGCGGTCGCCGGCCTGCTCATTCCCACCGTCGGCGTGGTGCCGGTCGTGGCCGCGCGCCAGCTCGTCACGGTGGCGACCCTCGCGCCGTTCTGGCGCCCGCGCCGCGCGGAGCTCGGCTGGCGGCGGCTGTGGCCCGCCGTCGTGCTCGGCCTCGCCCTGCTCGGCATGAACCTCACGTTCTACGTGGCGGTGCACCTTCTCGGCCTCGGCGTCGCGGCGGTGATCGAGTACCTGGGTCCGTTCGCCCTCGCCGTGATCGGCTCGCGTCGGCTGATCGACGGGCTGTGCGCCGTCGCCGCCGCGGGCGGCGTGGTGCTGCTGTCTGAGGCATCCGGCGAGCTGAATGCGCTGGGCCTCGTGTGCGCGCTGCTCGCCGCCGCGTTCTGGGCGGCGTACATCCTGTTCTCGCGCCGCGTCGCCCTCGGCCTGCCGGGGCTCGAGGGCATCACGGTCGCGAGCATCGTGACGACCGTCGTCTCGGTGCCGGTCGCGCTCGCGACCATCGCCTGGCAGAGCGTGACGGTGAGCGACTGGCTGCGCCTGCTCGCGCTCGGGGTGCTGTCGAGCGCGGTGCCGTACAGCCTCGACACCTTCGTGCTGCGCCGCCTGACGCCGCGTGTCTACGGCGTCGTGACCGCGTTCGGCCCGGCGGTCGCCGCGGTGTTCGGCTGGCTCGTGCTGAGCGAGAGCTTCACCCTCGCCATGATCGCCGGCATCGCCCTCGTGATCGCCAGTTCGGCCGTCGCGATCTTGAGCCATCGCGAACCGGATTCACAGGCGGGCGCCGTCGCAGCAGAGGCGGGACCCGCGTAGCCTGCCACCGTGCTGTTCCGCGACCGCAATGAGGCGGGCGAGCTGCTCGCCGACGTGCTGCTGAATCTGAGGGGGTTCCGACCTCTGGTGCTCGGTGTTCCCGCTGGCGGCGTGCTGATCGCGCGCGTCGTGGCCGAGCGGCTGGGCGCACCTCTTGGGGAGGTGATGCCCGAGGGATGCGTCGTCGACGGCGATGTCGCCGGAAGGACCGTCATCGTCGTGGACGAGGGCATCGACACGGGAGCGACGATGCGCGCCGCCCTCGAGACGGTCGGGGCGGCAGGCGCGGCCCGCGTCGTCGCCGCGGTTCCGGTCGCGCCGCAGGGGCACAGCCTGGGCCGGCTCGCAGCGGATCTCTACGCGATAGCGCGGCCCGCACCTCTCACGAGCATCCGGCGCTGGTACCGCGAGCTGCCGGAGGTGTCGGAAGACGAGGTGCGGGCCGCGCTCGGCCGCGGATCGCGGCGCGACGGTCAGGACTGGGCGTACGCCGGGGCGACCTCGTTGTGAGCGTGGCCGACGGTGTAGACGCGCATGTCGTTCGTCGTGCCGGGCAGTCCGGGAGGGGACCCGGAGATGACGACGACCTTCTCGCCGTAGGTCGCGAGACCCTCGCCGAGCAGCACGTCGTCGACCTGGCGGAAGTACTCGTCGGTGTAGGTCACGGGCTGGACGAGCGACGACTGGATGCCCCACACGAGCGCCATGCGACGGCGGGTCGCCTCGTCGGTCGCGAACGCCCGCATCGGGATGGCGTGACGCAGGCGCGACATGCGGCGTGCGGTGTCGCCCGACTCGGTGAAGATGCAGACGAACTTCGCGCCGACGAACTCGGCGACATCGGCAGCGGCGAGGGTGATCGCGCCGCCCTGGGTGCGCGGCGTCGTGCCGAGCGGGGGAACCCGCTCGAGGCCGTGCTCTTCGGTCGACTCGATGATGCGCGCCATGGTCTGCACGGTGATGGTCGGGAACTCACCGACACTGGTCTCACCCGAGAGCATGACGGCGTCTGCACCGTCGAGGATCGCGTTCGCGCAGTCGGATGCCTCGGCGCGCGTCGGGCGCGGGCTCGAGATCATCGACTCGAGCACCTGGGTCGCGACGATGACCGGCTTGGCCATGCGGCGCGCGAGCTCGACGGCGCGCTTCTGCACGATCGGCACCTGCTCGAGCGGCAGCTCGACGCCGAGGTCGCCGCGGGCGACCATGATCGCGTCGAACGCGTCGATGATCTCTTCGAGGGCGTCGACGGCCTGCGGCTTCTCGATCTTGGCGATGACGGGGACCTTGCGGCCCTCTTCCGCCATGATCTCGTGCACGCGGTCGATGTCCTTGGCGTTGCGCACGAACGACAGGGCGATGTAGTCGGCGCCGAGGCGAAGACCCCAGCGCAGGTCGGCCTCGTCCTTCTCGCTGAGCGCCGGAACGTTCACGGCGACTCCGGGCAGGTTGATGCCCTTGTTGTTGGAGACCGCGCCGGGCACGGTGACCTCGGTCGTGACGCGCGGGCCGTCGACCGACACGACGCGCAGGCCGACCTTGCCGTCGTCGATCAGCAGCGGGTCGCCGGGCTTCACGTCGTCGGGAAGCCCCTTGAACGTGGTTCCCGAGATCTGCTGGTTGCCGACGATCTCTTCCGTGGTGATCGTGAAGGTGTCGCCCTCGCGGAGCTCGTAGGGGCCGGCCTCGAACTTGCCGAGGCGGATCTTCGGGCCCTGCAGGTCGACCATGACGGCGACGGGCTTGCCGAGGTCGTCTGCGGCCTTGCGCACGTTCGCGTACACGCCCTCATGGACGTCGTAGCTGCCGTGGCTGAGGTTCATTCGAGCGACGTCGACACCCGCCTCGATGATGGCGCGGATGGCTTCGTAGCTCGACGTTGCAGGGCCGAGAGTGGCGACGATCTTGGCACGTCTCATGTGATGTTCCGTGTTCAGCTTTCTGGTTTCGTAGCGATGCGCCGGCCGACGGGCCGCGAGCGCTGTTAAAGGCTAATGCCTCGCTCGGTCGCCTTGATAGGCGACGGCAGCGCGGTGTCGCCCTCGAGGTAGCGGTCGACGGCCGCCGCCGCCGCGCGCCCCTCGGCGATCGCCCACACGATGAGCGACTGGCCGCGACCCGCGTCGCCTGCGACGAAGACGCCGGGCTCGGCCGTGGCGTAGTCCTCGTCGCGCGCCGCGTTGCCGCGGCCGTCGAAGCGCAGGCCCAGCTGCTCGGAGAGGAACTGCTGCTCGGGCCCGGTGAAGCCGAGCGCGAGCAGGACCAGGTCGGCCGGGATCTCGCGCTCGGTGCCCGACTTCGGCACGCGGCGGCCGTCGACGAACTCGGTCTCGGCGACGCGCAGCGCACGCACCTCGCCCGCCTCGTTGCGCAGGAACTCGACGGTCGAGGCGAGGAACTCGCGCTTGCCGCCCTCTTCGTGGGCGCTCGACACCTCGAACAGCCGCGGGTCGGTCGGCCAGGGCTCGTGCTCGGCACGCTCGAGCGGCGGGCGGGCGCCGATGGCGAGGTTGGTGACCGAGGCCGCACCCTGGCGGTGCGCCGTGCCGATGCAGTCCGCACCGGTGTCGCCGCCGCCGATGACGACGACGTGCTTGCCCTCTGCGGTGATCTGGTTGGCGACGCTGTCGCCCGCGCCCACGCGGTTCTGCTGGGTGAGGTACTCCATCGCGAAGTGCACGCCGGGCAGGTCGCGGCCGGGGATCGGCAGGTCACGCGGCACCATGGCGCCCGTGGCGACGACCACGGCGTCATAGCGCGCGCGCAGGTCGTTCCAGGTGATGTCGGTGCCGATGTCGATGCCCGCGCGGAAACGCGTGCCCTCGGCCGTCATCTGAGCGAGGCGCTGGTCGAGGCGCTTCTTCTCCATCTTGAAGTCGGGGATGCCGTAGCGCAGCAGGCCGCCGATGCGGTCGTCGCGCTCGTAGACCGCGACGGTGTGCCCGGCGCGGGTGAGCTGCTGAGCGGCGGCGAGACCCGCGGGGCCCGAGCCGACGACGGCGACCGTCTTGCCGGTGAGGCGCTGCGGGGGGTGCGGCTCGACCCACCCCTCGTTCCAGGCCTCGTCGATGATCGAGATCTCGACCTGCTTGATGGTCACCGGCGGCTGGTTGATGCCGAGCACGCACGACGACTCGCACGGCGCGGGGCACAGCGTGCCGGTGAACTCGGGGAAGTTGTTGGTCGCGTGCAGGCGCTCGATGGCCTGACGGCCCTCACCGCGCCACGTCAGGTCGTTCCACTCGGGGATGAGGTTGCCGAGCGGGCAGCCGCGGTGGCAGAACGGGATGCCGCAGTCCATGCAGCGCCCGGCCTGCCGACGCAGCTGCGTCGGGTCGCCCTGCTCGTAGACCTCTTTCCAGTCCATGAGCCTCACCGAGACCGGCCGCCGCTTCGGCAGCTCGCGCTCGGTGGTCTTCAGAAAGCCCTTCGGGTCAGCCATTGGTGGCCTCCAAAATCCGCGACCAGACGACGTCTCCGTCGGGGTCGAGTCCCTCGCTGACCGCCTGCTGCCGCGTCTCGAGGACGGCGGCGTAGTCACGGGGCAGCACCTTCACGAACTTGGCGGCGGACGCTTCGAAGTCCGCCAGCAGCGCGGCGGCGAGCGGCGAACCGGTCTCTGCCACGTGCTTCTCGAGCAGATCGCGCAGGATCTCGGCGTCGACGCTCTCGAGCGGGAGCAGCTGCAGCTCGCCGGAGGCGAGGGACTGCGGGTTCACGCGCCCCTCGTGCAGCTGGTAGACGTAGGCGGTTCCGCCGGACATGCCTGCCCCGAGGTTGCGCCCCGTCTCACCGAGGATCACGGCGAGACCGCCGGTCATGTACTCGAGCGCGTGGTCGCCCACGCCCTCGACGACGGCCGTCGCGCCCGAGTTGCGCACGAGGAACCGCTCGCCCACGATGCCGCGGATGAACATGGTGCCCTGTGTCGCGCCGTAGCCGATGACGTTGCCGGCGATGACGTTCTCTTCCGCCGCGAAGCCCGCTGCGGCATCCGGTCGCAGCACGATTTGGCCGCCCGACAGCCCCTTGCCGACGTAGTCGTTCGAGTCGCCGACCAGCCGCAGCGTGATGCCCGCGGGCAGGAAGGCGCCGAACGACTGGCCGGCCGAGCCCGTCAGTGTGACGTCGATCGTGCCGGAGGGCAGGCCGTTCTCTCCGTGGCGCAGGGTCACCTCGTGGCCGAGCATGGTGCCCACGGCGCGCTCGGTGTTGCGGATCGGCAGCTCGAGCTCGACGGGGGTGCCGTTGTTCACGGCATCCGCCGCGGCCTCGATGAGCTTCACGTCGAAGTGCTTGTCGAGCTCGTGGTTCTGCTGCCGGGCGTTCTTGCGCGGCGCGTCGTCGGCGAACTCGGGGCCGTGCAGGATCGGCGACAGGTCGAGCCCCGAGGCCTTCCAGTGCTCGATGGCGCGCTGGGTGTCGAGCATCTCGGCGTGGCCGATCGCCTCGTCGAGCGAGCGGAAGCCCAGCTCGGCGAGATACTCGCGCACCTCCTGCGCGATGAACTCGAAGAAGTTCACCACGAACTCGGGCTTGCCCGTGAAGCGCTCGCGCAGCACGGGGTTCTGCGTCGCGACGCCCACGGGGCAGGTGTCGAGGTGGCAGACGCGCATCATGACGCAGCCCTCGACGACGAGCGGGGCCGTCGCGAAGCCGAACTCCTCGGCGCCGAGCAGCGCGCCGATGACGACGTCGCGGCCCGTCTTGAGCTGGCCGTCGACCTGCACCACCACCCGGTCGCGCATGCCGTTGAGCATGAGCGTCTGCTGGGTCTCGGCCAGGCCGAGCTCCCACGGCGTGCCCGCGTGCTTGAGCGAGTTGAGGGGGCTCGCGCCCGTGCCGCCGTCGTGACCGGAGACGAGGATGACGTCGGAGAGGGCCTTCGCCACCCCGGCGGCCACCGCGCCGATTCCGTTCTCTGACACGAGCTTCGTGTGGATGCGGGCCTTCGGGTTCGCGCGCTTGAGGTCGAAGATCAGCTGCTTGAGGTCCTCGATCGAATAGATGTCGTGGTGCGGCGGCGGCGAGATCAGGCCGACGCCGGCCGTCGCGTGCCGCGTGCGGGCGACCCACGGGTACACCTTCTGCGCCATCAGCTGGCCGCCTTCGCCGGGCTTGGCGCCCTGCGCGAGCTTGATCTGGATGTCGTCGGCGTGCGTCAGGTACATGCTCGTGACGCCGAAGCGGCCCGAGGCGACCTGCTTGATCGCGCTGCGGCGCTCGGGGTCGAGCAGCCGCTCGTTGTCTTCGCCGCCCTCGCCCGTGTTCGACTTCGCGCCGAGGCGGTTCATGGCGATCGCGAGCGTCTCGTGCGCCTCGCGCGAGATCGAGCCGTAGCTCATCGCGCCCGTCGAGAAGCGCTTCACGATCGACTCGACCGGCTCGACCTCGTCGATCGGCACGGCGGGGCGCGTGCCCTTCTTGAACCTGAACATGCCGCGCAGGGTCATGAGCTGCTCGGCCTGGTCGTCGACGAGCTTCGTGTAGTCGCGGAACACGTCGTAGCGGCGGGTGCGGGTCGAGTGCTGCAGGCGGAAGACCGTCTCGGGGTTGAACAGGTGCGGGCTGCCGTCGCGGCGCCACTGGTACTCGCCACCCGTCGCCAGGCGCTCGTGCGCGCGCACGGCGCCCTCTTCCGGGTACGCCTGCTGGTGCCTGCTCAGGTTCTCTGCCGCGATCACGTCGATGCCGACGCCGCCGAGCTTGCTCACGGTTCCCGTGAAGTAGGTGTCGACGAACTCCTGCGAGAGGCCGACGGCCTCGAACGCCTGGGCGCCCGCGTACGACCCGACCGTCGAGATGCCCATCTTCGACATGATCTTCAGCACGCCCTTGCCGAGCGCCTTGATGAGGTTGTAGACGGCCTTCTCGACCGTGATCCCCGTGATCATGCCCGCGTTGACGAGCTCTTCGACCGTCTCCATGGCGAGATACGGATTCACCGCGGAGGCCCCGTAGCCGACGAGCAGCGCCACGTGGTGCACCTCGCGCACGTCGCCCGCCTCCACGACGATGCCGACGCGCATGCGGTTCTCGGTGCGGATCAGGTGGTGGTGCACGGCCGAGACCATGAGCAGCGACGGAATGGGCGCGAGGTCCTTGTTGGAGTCGCGGTCGGACAGGACGATGAACGCCGCCCCGTCTTCGATGGCCTGGTCGACCTCGTCGCACATCGCGGCGAGCCGCTCCTCGAGCGCCTTCTCGCCGGCATCCGGCCGATACAGGCCCTTGATCGTCGTCGTGAGGCGCGAGCCGGGGCGCGGGTCGATGTGCTGGATCTTCGCGAGCTCGTCGTTGTTGATCACCGGGAAGTCGAGGACGACCTGGCGGGCGTGCTGCGGGGTCGCGGTGAGCAGGTTGCGCTCGGGGCCGAGCCCCAGGCGCATCGAGGTGACGACCTCTTCGCGGATGGAGTCGAGCGGCGGGTTGGTCACCTGCGCGAACTGCTGCGTGAAGTAGTCGAAGAGCAGGCGCGGCCGCTTCGAGAGCACGGCGACGGGGGTGTCGCTGCCCATGGCGCCGAGCGGCTCTGCGCCGTTCTTCGCCATCGGCGTGAGCAGGATGCGCACCTCTTCCTCGGTGTAGCCGAAGGTGCGCTGGCGCCGGCGGACGGACGCGGGCGTGTGCACGATGTGCTCGCGCTCGGGCAGGTCGGCGAGGTTGATCGAGTTCTTCAGCCACTCGCCGTACGGCTGCTCAGCCGCGAGCGACGCCTTGATCTCGTCGTCTTCGATGATCCGGCCGGCCTCGGTGTCGACGAGGAACATGCGGCCGGGCCGCAGGCGGCCCTTGCGCACGACCTTCTCGGGCGCGATGTCGAGCACGCCGGTCTCGCTGCCGAGCACGATGAGGCCGTCGTCGGTGACGAGGTACCGCGCCGGGCGCAGCCCGTTGCGGTCGAGGGTGCCGCCGACGAGGGAGCCGTCGGTGAAGACGAGCGCGGCCGGGCCGTCCCACGGCTCCATGAGCGCCGAGTGGTACTCGTAGAACGCCTTGCGCGCCGGGTCGATCTCTGTCGCGTTCTCCCACGCCTCGGGAACCATCATCATGACGGCGTGCGGCAGCGAGCGGCCGGCGAGGTTCAGCAGCTCGAGCACCTCGTCGAAGCTCGCCGAGTCGCTCGCACCGTCGGTGACGATCGGGAACAGCGGGCGCAGGTCGCCGAGCAGCTCGGACTCGAGCTGCGACTGGCGCGCGCGCATCCAGTTGCGGTTGCCCTGCACCGTGTTGATCTCGCCGTTGTGCGCGAGCATGCGGAACGGCTGCGCAAGCGGCCACGACGGGAAGGTGTTGGTCGAGTACCGCGAATGCACGAGGGCGAGCTTCGAGGCGAAGCGCTCGTCGGACAGGTCGGGGTAGAACGGCTCGAGCTGGAGCGTCGTGACCATGCCCTTGTAGACGAGCGTGCGCGCGGAGAGCGACGCGAAGTAGGTGCCGAGCTCGCGCTCCGCCCGCTTGCGCAGACGGAAGGACAGGCGGTCGACCTGGATGCCCGTGCGCACGCTGCCGTCGTCTGCCGGGTGCGTGGCCGTCAGGTAGAGCTGCTCGATGGCCGGCATGGCGCCGCGCGCGAGCGTTCCGATCTCGTCGGGGCGGGTGGGCACCTCGCGCCAGCCGAGCACCGTGAGCTGCTCCTGCGCGGCGATCTTCTCGACGGCGGCCTTTGCGGCGGCGCGCTCGTCGGCGTCGAGCGGCAGGAAGGCGTTGCCGACCGCGTAGCGGCCGACCTCGGGCAGCTCGAACGGCGTGACCGCCCGCAGGAACGCGTCGGGGATCTGGGTGATGATTCCCGCGCCGTCGCCCGTGCCGGCGTCGGAGCCGACCGCGCCGCGGTGCTCGAGGTGACGCAGCGCGTTCAGCGCGTTGTCGATGATGTCGTGGCCGGCGGTGCCGCGCAGCGTCGCCACCATGGCGAGGCCGCAGGCGTCCTTCTCGGAGCTCGGGTCGTACATGCCCTGAGCTGCGGGCACGGAGCTGAAGAACCGGGAGGAAGTGTTCACCGGGGAAGACATGTGCGGCATACGCGCCATTTTCAACCGTCCTCACGTGATTTGGGGAGAGTGACTGGTGGGGACGCCATCGGCCCTACGACGAGTCGGGGGTGTTGGTGCCGTTCCCTGCTGTCGTGGGACGGAGCTGACGCGCGGTTCGGGTGTGCCTGATGTCAGCGGAGCACGGTGCGGATGCCCGCTGGGGGTGCGTTATGAGCCGGATCGGCTTGTGGCCTCGGCGTCGCCCGTGACGATGTCTTCAGCAACAGTGTTGCCAGGCTGCTGATCAGCGCCATCGGACGATTCCGAGTCTACGTCATCGCCACCCGGGGTCCATTCGTAGCCCCGGCGGTAGACGCTGGGCTCGGCCCCGGGGTGCCGGTGGTGCTGCACGGCGATGACCACGATGCCCACGACGATCGCCGCGAACGCGGCCCACACGTTGGTCGGGATGCCGAGGAGGCTGAACTCGCTCGGGTCGATGCGGATGGACTCGAGCCAGCTGCGCCCTGCGCCGTACCAGATGAGGTACATGCCGAAGAAGATGCCCCAGCGCGGCTTGTACTTCCGCTCGATGGCGAGCAGCAGCACGATCCCGACGACGTTCCAGATGATCTCGTAGAGGAAGAGCGGGTGGAACACGGTCCCGTCGGGCAGGCCGGCGGGGTACGCCTTGTTGTCGGGCGAGATCTCGAGGCCCCACGGCATGCGGGTGGGCAGGCCGAACAGCTCGTTGTTGACGTAGTTGCCGAGACGGCCGACCGCCTGCGCGAGCAGCAGGCCCGGCACCAGCGCGTCGGCGAACGACCAGAACCGCAGCTTGTGCTTGGGGGTCACGCAGGCGAGCCACAGGCCGATCGCGCCGCCGATCAGCGAGCCGAAGATCGCGTTGCCGCCGTCCCAGATGGCGAAGACGTTCCACAGGTTGGCGCCCGAGTAGAAGTAGTCGTGCGGGTGCGTGAACACGTGGTAGAACCGGGCCCCGATGATGCCGAGCGGCACCGTCCACAGGACGACATCGAGCACGATGCCGGGCTCGCCGCCGCGCTTCGTCAGGCGCGCGTGCGTCCACCAGGCGGCGACGATGATCCCGGCGAGGATCAGCAGCGCGTACAGGTGGATCGTCAGGGGGCCGATCGTCCACGACTGCCATTGGGCTGTGGGGCTCGGGATGCTCGAGACAAGCGCTTCCAGCAAGGTGATGGTGCCTTCCGTGGGTATCGCGCCCGCTGGGGTGCGGGGCCGGGAGAAGTCTAGGGGGCGAGCTTATGTGCTAACGCGCGGTGCCCGCGGCCAGGGACGAGGCCGCGGCGCGCACACCGGCCACTCCCCCGTCGGCGAGCGACTTGACGAGCATGGCGCCGACGATCGCGCCGTCGGCATACGACAGCACCTCGCTGACCTGCTCGCCCGTCGAGATGCCGATGCCGACGCACACCGAGTCGGCCCCTGCGTCGCGCAGGCGGCCGACGAGGGCGCGTGCGGCGTCGTCGACGGATGCCCGGGCACCGGTCACCCCCATCGTCGACACGGCGTACACGAAGCCGCGCGAGGCCTCTGTCGCCTGCCTCAGGCGCTCGTTGGTCGAGGTGGGCGCGGCGAGGAACACGCGGTCGAGGCCCACCCGGTCGCTCGCCGCGATCCAGTCGGCCGCCGAGTCGGGCGTGATGTCGGGCGTGATCAGCCCGGCCCCGCCGGCCGCGGCCAGCTCGTCGGCGAAGCGCTCGACGCCGAACTGCAGCACGGGGTTCCAATACGTCATGACGAGCGCGGGCGCCGAGACCTGCGACCGGATCTGCCGGACCGCCTCGAAGAGGTGCGGGATCTTGAACCCGTTCGACAGCGACTGCTGCGCTGCGGCCTGGATCACGGTGCCGTCCATGACGGGGTCGGAATAGGGAAGACCGAGCTCGAGGATGTCGACGCCGGACTCGACGAGCGCGACCGCCGCGTCGACGGAGGTCGTCAGGTCGGGGAATCCGATCGGCAGATAGCCGACCAGCGCGCCCTTGCGCGACGTGCGCGCGTCGGCGACCGCCTGCGCGACCGGCGAGGAAGTCGTGGTGTCGCTCATGCCTGTGCGGCTCCTTCGTCCAAGACGCCGAAGTACGCGCCGGCCGTCGCCACGTCTTTGTCGCCGCGCCCCGAGAGGTTCACGAGGATGAGCGCATCGGGGCCGAGCTCGTGCCCGAGCTTGAGCGCGCCGGCGAGGGCGTGGGCCGACTCGATGGCCGGGATGATGCCCTCGGTGCGGCACAGCAGGCGGAAGGCCTGCATGGCCTCGTCGTCGGTGATGTTGCGGTACTCGGCGCGGCCGAGGTCTTTGAGCCACGCGTGCTCGGGGCCGACCCCCGGGTAGTCCAGGCCGGCCGAGATCGAGTGCGATTCGAGGGTCTGCCCGTCCTCGTCCTGCAGGACGTAGGTCTTGTTGCCGTGCAGGATGCCGGGCCGGCCCTCTTCGAGCGTCGCGCCGTGCTTGCCCGACTCGATTCCGTAGCCGCCCGGCTCGAAGCCGTAGAGCTTCACGTCGGTGTCGTCGAGGAAGGCGTGGAAGATGCCGATGGCGTTCGAGCCGCCGCCGACGCACGCGGCGACCGCATCGGGCAGCCGGCCGGTGAGCTCGAGAACCTGGGCGCGCGCCTCTTCGCCGATGATCTTGTGGAAGTCGCGGACCATCGTCGGGAACGGGTGCGGGCCGGCCACCGTGCCGAGCAGGTAGTGCGTCGTCTCGACGTTGGCCACCCAGTCGCGGAACGCCTCGTTGATGGCATCCTTTAGGGTGCGCGAACCGGTCTTCACCGGCACGACCTCTGCGCCGAGGAGGCGCATGCGCGCCACGTTGAGGGCTTGTCTCTCGGTGTCGACCTCGCCCATGTAGATCGTGCACTCCATGCCGAACAGCGCCGCAGCTGTGGCCGTGGCCACGCCGTGCTGACCGGCGCCCGTCTCGGCGATGAGGCGCGTCTTGCCCAGCATCCGCTTCACGAGCAGCGCCTGCCCGAGCACGTTGTTGATCTTGTGGCTGCCCGTGTGGTTCAGATCCTCGCGCTTGAGGACGACCCGCGCGCCGCCGGCATGCGCGGCGAAGCGCGGCACCTCGGTGATGATCGACGGGCGCCCCGAGTAGGTGCGGTGAAGCGCTGCGAGCTCTTCCGCGAAGCCCGGGTCCTGCTGGGAGGCGTGCCACGCGTCGGTCAGCTCGTCGAGTGCGGCGATGAGCGACTCGGGCATGAAGCGCCCGCCGAATGCGCCGAAATCAGGCCCGGCGACGTCGCGGAGGGTCATGTTGCTCCCAACAGGGTTAGACGGAGAGGAACTTCTCGAGCGTGCGGATCGGGTCGCCGTCGGTGACGAGCGCCTCGCCGACCAGCACGACGTCGGCGCCGGCCTCGCGATAGCGGGCGACGTCCTTCCGCTTGAGGACAGCGGATTCCGCGACGCGGATGACGCCGGCGGGGATCCGGTCGGCCACCCGGCCGAACAGGTCCTTGTCGAGGGTGAAGTCGGCGCTGTCGAGGTCGCGCGCGTTCACGCCGACCAGCTGAGCGCCGACCTCGAGGGCACGGTCGATCTCGTCCTCTGAGTGCGTCTCGACCAGTGCGGTCATGCCGAGCTCGCGCGCGAGCTGGTGCAGCTCGGCGAGCTTCTTCTGGCTGAGCGCCGCGACGATGAGCAGCACGATGTCGGCGCCGGCGGCGCGCGCCTCGAGGATCTGGTACTCGGTGGCCATGAAGTCCTTGCGCAGCACCGGGATGCTGACGGCAGCGCGCACGGCCTCGAGGTCGGCGAGCGAGCCCTTGAACTTCCGCTGCTCGGTGAGCACGGAGATGGCGCTCGCGCCGCCCGTCTCGTAGCTCACGGCAAGCTGGGCGGGGTCCGAGATCTCAGACAGGTCGCCGCGCGACGGGCTTGCGCGCTTGACCTCGGCGATGATCTTCACCCGCTCGGCCGGTGCGAGCAGCTCGAGCGCGTCGAGCGCCGGTGTCTGCTCGAGCGCGGCCTTCTCGACCTCGGCCTTGGAGCGCCGCTCTTTGCGGGCGTTCGCATCGGCGACCGAGCCCGCGGTGAGGTCGGCGAGGATGGACACTAGTGGCCCTTGGGCTGGTACTTCTCGCCACCCACGCCGTAGCCGGCCTTCTTCAGGACCCAGCCGACGATGAGGCCGACGACCAGCAGACCGCCCGAGGCGACGACGAGCCACGGCAGGTCGAAGTAGAAGAAGATCGTGCCGAACACGAAGGCGAGCAGCATGATGATCACCGCCGTCCACGCGGCCGGCGAGTGTCCTTCGCCGATCTCCTCGTGCTCGTGGGCGTTGGTCGTGCCGCTCATGTCTCTCCTGCTCTCGAACGTCTCGCGAAAAGTCTAGCTAGTCGGCGGTGGGGTCGTCGCCGCGGGTCAGCTCGTCCCAGTCGTCGACGGCGCTGTCGCCGGGGCGCTCCGCCGGCTTCCTCCGGGCGGCGGGCGCCCTGCCGTCGGCTTC
>NZ_JBLRDT010000057.1:0-14649 GCF_057512245.1 Gryllotalpicola sp. CP2-P1 | reverse complement strand
AGCTCGGCCGCCCAGCCCTCGGTGTTGTCGTCGTAGTTCGCCACGACCTTCTCGGGCGAGATCGTCAGGGCACTGAACCCGCTCTCGACCACCTCTACGACGACGTGATCGGATGCCTCACGCAGGGTGAACTCGACGAGGGTCGACCCCGTCGCGCCGCGCGCATCGCGGTCACCCGCGGCGTGCGGCGCCCAGCGGAACGCGGCGTACTCGCGCTCGCGCAACTCGACGACGATGAGTCGCCAGACGCCGGCGCGATGGCCGCGCACCTCGGCGGTCACGGTGCCGTCTGCGTCGGTCGTCGTGGTGATGTCGTGCTCTTCGAGCTCGCCGTCGTTGATCCACCACCCGGGCTCGCTCACGAGCCGCCAGACGACGTCGAGCGGCGCCGCGATCTCGATGCTCTGCCTGATGGCATCGGCCAGTTGCTGCTCCGTCATGTCCGCGACCTTCCCCTCGACCCCTAGTGCAACTTCACAGTTGCACTAGGCGGGCCCGGCCGCAAGTCCGAATGTCGGTGGCTGGGCCTAGCGTCTGAATCGGGAAGGCAGGAGGGCCTGTGATGGACTGGAAGATCGAGCTCATCTTCGTGCCGGTGTCAGACGTCGACCGCGCGAGGGATTTCTATGTCGACCAGGTGGGGTTCCACCTCGACTACGACCAGCGCGTCAGCGACGAGCTGCGGTTCGTGCAGCTGACGCCGCCCGGCTCCGCCTGCTCCATCGCTTTCGGCACGGGCCTCGGCATCGACATGCCGGTCGGCGGGCAGCGCGGCATTCAGGTAGTGATTCCCGATGCGGATGCCGCGCGCGAGCACCTCGTCGCGAACGGCGTCGACGCGAGCCCCGTCGAAGACCTGTCGTGGGGGCGCTTCGTCACCTTCTCAGATCCCGACGGCAACCGCTGGGCGCTGCAGCAGCTGCCTCAGCGCGGCTGACCGCGCCCGCCCGCACGCGCTCACTCGTCGAGAATGCCCCGCAGCATGCTGATCGCCGCGACGCGCTCGTCATGCGTGCGGTCGGCGGGCTGCACGAGCAGCGTGGTGACCCCTGCCGCTAGCAGCGCATCGACACGCTCGGCGATCTCGTCGCGCGTGCCGATCAGCGACACCGCGCGGGCGAGCTCCTCGGGAACCGCGAACGCCGCGTCGTCCTTCTCCCCCGCGAGGAAGAGCCGTTGGATCTCGGCGGCCTCGGTCTCATAGCCGTAGCGCACCGCGAGGTCGAAGTAGAAGTTCCGGCCGCGGGCGCCCATGCCGCCGACATAGAGCGCGATCTGCTTCCGCACCTCCATGAGGGCGTACTCGGTGAACTCCCCCGTGTACAGCGCGACCGGCACGAGCACGTCGAGCGGCCCGAGCTGGGGTGCGCGCTTGGCGCGGCCCGCGGCAAGCGCCTCGCCCCAGACCTCCCCCGCCCGCTCGGGGTGGAAGAAGAGGGGCGTCCAGCCGTCGGCGATCTCGGCGGCCTGTGCGACCGACTTGGGCGACAGGGCGGCGATGTGCACGGGCACGGCCGGGCGCACGGGGTGGTTGATGAGGCGCAGCGACTTCCCGGCGCCGACGGCGCCAGGCGCCGAGGCGGGCAGGGGCAGCTCGTAGTAGCGCCCCGCGTGCGCAAGCGGCTCGCGCCGCCACACCTGACGGCAGATCTCGATGATCTCGCGCGTGCGACCGAGCGGTGCGTCGAACGGCACGCCGTGGAATCCCTCGATCACCTGCGCGCCGCTCGACCCGAGGCCGAGCTCGAACCGGCCGCCCGACAGCGCGTCGAGCCCCGCGGCCGTCATGGCGAGCAGTGCGGGCGTGCGCGTGTAGATCGGGACGATGTCGGTCGCGAGAGTCGCCGTCTTCGTGATGGCGGCGAGGTAGCCGAGCTGGCTGATCGCATCGAACGAGTACGTCTCGCTCACGCTGAACAGCTCGGCCCCCGCTGCTTCGAAGTCCGGAACCTCGCCCGCCGTCTGCAGGAAGTCCTGTGCATAGCCGAGCACGACGCCCAGCCTGGCTCGCCCCATTGCGATCCCCTCTCGTTGCATGAACGCGCGGCTACGGCCGCGACGCGTATTCCTCGGCCTGCTCGATCTGCTCGGGCGTCGGCGTGACGCCCGTGTAGAGCTCGAACTGCGCCGCCGCCTGCAGCGCGATCACCTCGCCGCCGGTGACGACGTGCGCGCCCGCCGAGCGCCCTGCGCGGATGAGCGGCGTCTCGACCGGCAGTGCGACGACGTCGAACACGACGGATGCCGCAGCGACCTGCTCCTCCGAGAAGGCCAGCGCCTCGGCATCCGGCCCGCCTGCCATGCCGATCGGCGTGACGTTGACGATGATCGGGGCGCCGAGGCCGTCAGGCGACTCGGCCCACTCCCAGTCGAGCTCGGCCGCGAGCCCCTGCCCGGCGAGCGGGTTGCGCGCAGCGATCGTGCCCTCGAAGCCGGCGTCGCGGAAGGCGCTCGCGACGGCGCGCGCCATGCCGCCGCTTCCCCGCAGCAGCACCCGGTCGTCGCGCGAGAGCCCGTGCGCCGCGATGAGCTGCTCGATCGCAAGGTAGTCGGTGTTGTACGCGGTGAGCACGTTCCGGCCGTCGACGACGTCGTTCACGATCGTGTTGACGGACTGGATCGCCGCGGCCGACGGCGTCAGCTCGTCGACGAGCGGGATCACCGCCTCCTTCCACGGCATCGACACCGAGCACCCGCGGATGCCGAGCGCGCGGACACCGGCGATCGCGCCCTCGATGTCGTTCGTGGTCATCGCCTTGTAGACGAAGTCGAGCCCGAGCTGCTCGTACAGCCAGTTGTGGAAGCGGGTGCCGTGGTTGCTGGGGCGCGCGGCGAGCGAGATGCACAGTCGCGTGTCGCGGTTCAGTTCGGGACGGGTCACTCTGCGGGCCTTTCGAATCCGGAGGTCACGAGCGCGGCCAGCGCGTCGACCGCGGCGCGGCCGCCGGGCTCCTCGGTGGCGATCTCGATGGTCGTTCCCTTCGTCAGCCCGAGCGAGAGGATCGCGAGCAGGCTGCGCGCATCGCGCCCGTTCACGGTGACGCGGGCGGGGAAGGTCGCGGCGAGCTTGACGAATTCCGCGGCGGGGCGCGCATGCAGGCCGTCGTCGTTGACGAGCGTCATAGTGCGCGCGTAGTGCCCGGATTCCGGCGGGGCGGATGCCGGTCGCGGGCGCTTTCCGGCGCCCTCCGCCGCGGTGCGCACCGCGCCCAGATCGGCGCCGGTCTGCGCCGCCACGGCTGCGGCCACCGCACCCTCGACGATCGGCGCGTCGGCGACGGCCACGCGGGCGGCGTCGTCTTCGGGCAGCTGCTCGATGGCGGTCTCAGCGGTCATCACGGCCGAGCCGAGGTCGGCGAGCACCAGCACTCCCGCTCCGGCGTCCGCGGCGCGCAGCGCGACGAGCACGCTGTCGAAATCGGTGCCCAATCCCCCGCCTGCCGCCCCGCCGACGGTGAGCACCCGCACCTCACCGGCCACCTGCGCCGCCATGTCGGCGGCGCCGCGCGCCACGAAGGAGCTGTGAGAGACGAGGACGAGCCCCACGCGCGCGCCCGTCATCGGGCGGCCGCCACCCACTCCTCGAGCTTCGCCGCGGCGGCGCCGGAGTCGACCGTCTCGGCGGCGAGCTCGAGGTTCTCACGGAAGCGGTGGAGGATGGGCCGGTCGCCCTGGGCCGGGTCGGCCGCCAGCTGGTACGCGGCGAGCCCCGCGGCGGCATTCAGCATCACGATGTCGCGCACGGCCCCGCGTTCGCCGTCGAGGAAGCGGCGGATGACCGCCGCATTGTGCTCAGGGTCGCCGCCCGTGATGTCGGCGATCGACGCGCGGGGCAGCCCGAGGTCGCGCGGCTCGATGTCGTGCTCGGTGACGAGGCCGTTGCTGATCTCCCAGATGTGGCTGTGGCCCGTCGTCGAGAGCTCGTCGAGCCCGTCGTCACCCCGGAAGACGAGCGCGGTCGCCCCGCGGGTCTGGAAGACGCCGGTGATGAGCGGCACCCTGTCGAGGTTCGAGACGCCGACGGCGGACGCCTCGGGCCGCGCCGGGTTGCACAGCGGGCCGAGGAAGTTGAACACGGTGGGAACGCCGAGGTCGCCGCGCGTCCTGGCCGCGTTGCCGAACCCGGGGTGGAACAGCGACGCCCACGCGAAGGTGATGCCCGCCCTTCGGAAGGTCTCGGCCACAGCCTCGGGCGAGCGCGACAGATCGATGCCCAGCGCGGCCAGCACATCGGACGCCCCGGAGGACGACGACACCGCCCTGTTGCCGTGCTTGATGACCGGGATGCCTGCGGCAGCGCACACGATGGATGCCATCGTCGAGATGTTCACGGTGCGGAAGCGATCGCCGCCGGTGCCCACGATGTCGAGGGCCATGGGGTCGAGCGGAAGGGGCTTCGCATGCTCGAGGATCGCGTCGCGGAATCCCACGATCTCGTCGACGGTCTCGCCCTTGACGCGCAAAGCCACGAGGAATCCGGCGATCTGGGCATCCGTTGCAGCGCCCAACATGATCTGGTCCATCGACCAGGTCGCCTCTGTGATGCTCAGATCCTCTCCCTCGAGCAGCGAGCCGATGATCGCAGGCCACGTGAGGGATTCCGCCATGCCGAGAATCCTAACGGGCGCGAGCCCTCTCGGGATTCGGACATAATGGGGTTTGTGACGAGCACCTCCATTACTCCGCAGGCGGCTCCGGTCGTCTCTCGACCGAACGTCGTCGCCGTCGGCACGATCGTGTGGCTGGGCAGCGAGGTGATGTTCTTCGCGGGACTTTTCGCGATCTACTTCACCCTGCGTTCGACCTCGCCCGAGCTGTGGGCAGCCTCGACCCCTCACCTCAACATCCCGTGGGCGACGGGCAACACGATCATCCTTGTGCTGAGCTCGTTCACCTGCCAGGCGGGCGTCTTCGCCGCTGAGCGGCTGCAGGCCCGCAAGACCGGCGGCTTCTTCAATGTCGCCAAGTGGGGCATGGTCGAGTGGTTCACGCTGACCTACGCCATGGGCGCGGTCTTCGTCTGCGGCCAGATCGTCGAGTACGCGAACCTCGTGCACGAGGGCGTCTCGATCGGGTCGAGCGCCTATGGCAGCGCGTTCTACCTGACCACGGGCTTCCACGCCATGCACGTGACGGGCGGTCTCATCGCCTTCCTGCTGACCATCGGGCGTGCCTTCGCCGTCAAGAAGTTCGGCCACAAGGAGGCCACCACCGCGATCGTCGTGTCGTACTACTGGCACTTCGTCGACGTGGTGTGGATCGGCCTGTTCCTTGTCATCTACGTCCTCAAGTAAGCACCTCGGAGAGATCCCCCTCACATGGCAAAGCTGAACCAGCCGACGACGAGCGGACGCACCAAGTCCGCCCAGCGCAAGACCGGCCGCCGTCACCCCCTCGCCACCCTCGCGCTGATCGCCATCGGCCTCGGTCTCACCGGCGGTGTCTACGCCGTCGCGACCTCCACCTCCTCCGCCTCGGCTGAGACCGCCACCGCCTCGCAGCAGCAGGTCGACGACGGTCAGAAGCTCTTCGAGGCGAACTGCGCCACGTGCCACGGCATGAACGCCGTCGGCACCACCGTCGCCCCGAGCCTCATCGGCGTCGGCGCGGCCGCCGTCGACTTCCAGGTCGGCACGGGCCGCATGCCGATGGCCGCCAACGGCCCGCAGGCGCTCGAGAAGACGCCGCAGTTCACGCAGAAGCAGACCGACGAGCTCGCGGCCTACGTCGCGTCGCTCGCCCCCGGGCCCGCCGTCCCCGCCAAGAAGTACACCGACGGCACGGGCGACGCCGCAGCGGGCGCCGAGCTGTTCCGCATCAACTGCGCCATGTGCCACAACGTCGCAGGCGCCGGCGGCGCGCTCACCGAGGGCAAGTTCGCGCCCGCGCTGAAGGGCGTCAGCCCCGTGCACATATACGAGGCGATGCTGACCGGCCCGCAGAACATGCCCGTCTTCAACGACAGGAACATCACTCCGTCGCAGAAGGCCGACATCATCACCTACCTGACGTACCTCGAGAAGAACCCCTCGCCCGGCGGCTTCGCGCTGGGTGACCTCGGCCCGGTCGCCGAGGGTCTGTTCCTCTGGATCTTCGGTCTCGGATCGGTCGTGGGCCTCGCCGTGTGGATCACGGCGAAGACCAACTGACGACTGAACGACGACACAACAGCAGCGCAAGAAGGAGAGCAATGGCACAGGACGATAGCGGGAGCGTCGAGCTCACCGAGACGTCGTCGACGGCCCTCGAGCACCCGGTCGAAGATGAGCGCCTCGGTGACCCCGGCACCGCGGTCATCCTCTCGGATGCTCCGGTCAACCCCGGTTTCCCGCCGCACCGGCCGCGTCTGACCGACACCGACCCGAAGCAGAACCGGCGTACCGAGCGCACGATCTTCACGCTCTTCTACCTGTCGATCGCCGGCAGCGTCTGGGCGATCGCGGCGTATCTCGCCTTCCCCATCGAGTCGGGCAACATGCACGACGTGCGCCTGTCCACGATGTTCATCGGCCTCGGCATGGTGCTCGCGCTGCTCGGCATCGGCATCGGCGCGGTGCACTGGGGCAAGCAGCTCATGGTCGACCACGAGGGCATCGACATCCGCCACCCCGTACGCGGCACCGACGAGACCCGTGAGCGCTCCATCGAGATCTTCGAACAGGCGAATGAGGAGTCCGGCTTCGGCCGCCGCACGCTGATCCGCAACTCGCTCATCGGCGCGCTGGTCGCCTTCCCGCTTCCCGCCGTCGTGCTGTTCCGTGGCCTCGCGCCGCAGGACCAGGATCCGATCAAGGACCTCAAGTACACGATGTGGAAGAAGGGCGTCCGCCTCACGAAGGACCCGACGGGTCTTCCCATCAAGGCATCCGACGTCACCATCGGCTCGGTCTTCCACGTCATCCCCGACGGGCTGAACGACGCCGAGGACATGCTCGACGAGAAGGCCAAGGCGGCCGTGCTGCTCATGCGCCTCAAGCCGGAAGAGCTGCACGTCTCACCCGACCGCAAGGACTGGAACTACCACGGCATCGTGGCCTACTCCAAGATCTGCACCCACGTCGGCTGCCCCGTCGCCCTGTACGAGCAGCAGACCCACCACCTGCTGTGCCCGTGCCACCAGTCGCAGTTCGACATCACGCACGAGGCGCGCGTCATCTTCGGCCCGGCCGGTCGGCCGCTGCCGCAGCTGCCCATCACGGTGGACGACGAGGGCTACCTCGTCGCGCAGAGCGACTTCCACGAACCCGTCGGCCCGAGCTTCTGGGAGCGCAACTCATGAGTACCGAAACCCCTCGCGCTGAGTCCGCTGACGGCAGCATCCCGCGCATCAAGCGCGACGGCTTCTTCGGCGCCACCGCCAACTACCTCGACGAGCGCACGAGCATCTCGGCCGTCGTCAAGGAGTTCGGCCGCAAGATCTTCCCCGACCACTGGTCGTTCCTGCTCGGTGAGGTCGCGCTCTACAGCTTCGTCGTCATCCTGATCACGGGCGTCTTCCTGACGTTCTTCTTCCAGGCGTCGATGGCCGAGGTCGTCTACAACGGGCCGTGGGTGCCGCTCAAGGGCATCACGATGTCGAGCGCGCTCGACTCGACGCTGCACATCAGCTTCGAGGTGCGCGGCGGTCTGCTGATGCGCCAGATCCACCACTGGGCGGCGCTGCTGTTCGTGGCATCCATCGGCCTGCACATGCTGCGCATCTTCTTCACCGGTGCGTTCCGCAAGCCGCGCGAGCTCAACTGGGTGATCGGCTTCACGCTGTTCGTCCTCGCCATGGCCGAGGGCTTCACCGGCTACTCGCTGCCCGACGACCTGCTGTCCGGCAACGGCCTGCGCATCATCTCGGGCATGATCGAGGGCATCCCGCTCGTCGGCACCTGGATCAACTTCCTGCTCTTCGGCGGCATGTACCCGGGCACCGCGATCGTCGGCCGCCTCTACACCCTGCACATCCTGCTGCTTCCCGCGCTGGTCGTCGCGTTCATCGCGATCCACCTCGTGTTCGTGGTCGTGCACAAGCACACCCAGTTCGCGGGCCCGGGCCGCACGCAGAACAACGTGGTCGGCTACCCGATCCTCCCCGTCTACGCGGCGAAGGCCGGCGGCTTCTTCTTCATCGTGTTCGGCGTGATCGTCCTGATCGCCTCGCTCTTCACGATCAACCCCGTCTGGGAGTACGGCCCCTACGACCCGTCGCCCATCTCGGCCGGTACTCAGCCCGACTGGTACATCGGCTTCGCCGACGGCATGCTGCGCCTCATCCCGCCGCACCTCGAGACGTACTGGCTGCACCGCACGTGGTCGTGGTTCATCATCATTCCGGTGTTCATCCTGGTGGCGTTCATCGTGCTCGTCGCGATCTACCCCTTCATCGAGGCGTGGGTCACGGGCGACAAGCGCGAGCACCACATCCTCGACCGTCCGCGCAACGCAGCCACGCGCACGGCCATCGGAGCGGCCGGCGTGACGTTCTACGCGGCCATGTGGGCAGCGGCGTCCGGTGACCTCATCGCGACGCACTTCAAGCTGTCGATCGAGGGCGTGACGCACGCGATCCAGATCTCGCTCATCCTGGGCCCGATCCTGGCGTACTTCATCACGAAGCGCGTCTGCCTCGCTCTGCAGAAGAAGGACCGCTCGCTCGCGCTGCACGGCTACGAGTCCGGCCGCATCGTGCGCCTGCCCGGTGGCGAGTTCATCGAGGTGCACCAGCCGGTCGACGAGTACCAGCGCTGGCACCTGGTCAGCCAGGAGGGCTACGCGCCCCTGGTCGTGCGCCCCGACTCGCGCGGCCGCATCTCGCAGGCCACGCGCTTCCGCGCCGCGATGTCGCGCTGGTTCTTCCAGGACCGCCTGACGCCGCTCAGCCAGGCCGAGATCGAGGCTGCCGCGCACCACGGGCACGGCGCCGAGACCCCCGAGCTCGAGGGCGCCTCGCACTAGGCGTCCGCGACGCACCCGCCGTTCGGGCACCGCATGTCTGTGCAGACTCTTGCTGCATGGCTGCGGTGCCCGAACTGCGTTAAGGGCCTCGAGCCGATCGAGGATGCCGCAGCCGCGGTGCTCGGCTGCGCGTCCGGCCACCGCTTCGACGTCAATCGGCGCGGCTACGTGACCCTGCTGCCGCCGCGCAGCCGGGTCGTCGGCGACAGCGCCGCGATGCTCGACGAGCGCGAGGCCCTCCTGGCGTCCGGCGCATACGCGCCGATCCGCGACGCTCTGATCGCCGCCGTGCGCCCGTCTCGGCCCCGCACGGTGCTCGACTCGGGCACGGGCACCGGGTGGTACCTGCACGGGCTTCTGGACGCGATCTCCGCCGCGTCCGCGGTGCCGGCACGCGGACTCGCCAGCGACCTCTCCCCCGCCGCGGTCGCCCGGGCGATGCGCGGCCGACCCGACGTCGACGGGCTCGTCGCCGACGTGCACGCTCCCCTTCCCGTGCGCGATGCAGTGGCGGATGCCGTGACGGTGGTCTTCGCTCCCAGGAATCCGCCCGAATTCGCCCGTGTCCTGCGCTCAGGCGGTGTTCTGGCGATCGTCGTGCCGCGCGCCGACCACCTCGCCGAGCTGCGCGCGATCGGCGGCATGCTCGCCGTGCCAGACGGCAAGGCCGGCTCGGTCGAGGCATCCCTCGCCGAGTGGTTTCTTCCCACCGCTGCCCAGCACGTGCGCTACGAGCTGCCGCTCAGCCCCGAGCGCGCGCGCCAGCTGCAGGGCATGGGCCCGTCGGCGCACCACGTGGCGCGCTCCCCCGAGTCGGCTGCGCAGCTGGCGGCATCCGACCTTCCGGCATCCGTCACGGTCTCCGTCGACGTCCTCGCCTTCACCCACCGCTGACGGCTCCCCGCGGCCCGGGCGCAGCGTCCGGCGAGGTAGGTGTCGCGCGCAGAACCCTCGATCGCGCGCACGCGTGCGCGGTTTCGGTACGCGGAACGGTGTGTTCTACGTGCGGCGCGCACGAGAGCGGGCGGAACGTGCGGCCCGAAACGCCCCGCCCCACCCGCAGGCCCCGCACGCCCACGCACAAAAGCGCCCCTCCGCCGAAGCGAAGGGGCGCTCGTGTGAAGCGGTCTAGCGGGCGAAGTTGCCGCGGTAGTACTCGAAGACCCAGCCAGCCAGTGCAACGAGCAGCAGCGGGGCTCCGATGAACGCCACCCAGACGCCCACCGCCAGGCCCAGGGCCATGACGGCGATGGCACCGCCGAGGAAGAAGGGCCACCAGCTCCAGGGGCTGAAGTGACCGATCTCGGGGTCGGCGTCGTCGATGTTGGCGTCGAGACGGTCCTCGGGAAGCAGCTGGCCGTAGCCCTTGGCCGTGCGCCCCAGGAAGAAGGCGAGGAACACGCCGAGGATCGCCGACAGAGTCAGCGCGACCGTGCCCACCCACTCGATGTGGCCGCCGTAGTAGATCCACGACCAGACCGAGTAGGTCGCCGCCATCAGCGCGAAGAAGATGGCGAGGATCCAGAAGATGATCGAGTTAGAGCGCACTGGGGTTGCTCACCTTCTCGCCGACAGTGGCGTTGCCTGCAGGGTCGATGATTCCGGAGACCTCGGGGTGGTTGAGGTCGAACGCCGGCGACTCCGAGCGGATGCGCGGGATCGACGTGAAGTTGTGCCGCGGCGGCGGGCAGCTGGTCGCCCACTCGAGCGAGCGGCCGTAGCCCCACGGGTCGTTCACGGTGACCTTGGGCGCAGTGCGCGCGGTGATGTACACGTTCAGCAGGAACGGGATCATCGAGACCGCGATCGTCATGGCGCCGATCGTCGACAGCTGGTTCATCCAGGTGAAGCCATCGGATGCCGCGTAGGTGTAGTAGCGGCGCGGCATGCCGATCACGCCCAGCCAGTGCTGGATGAGGAACGTCGTGTGGAACCCGATGAAGAGCAACCAGAAGTGCCAGACGGCCAGCTTCTCGTTGAGCATCTTGCCGGTCCACTTGGGCCACCAGAAGTAGAAGCCCGAGAACATCGCGAAGACGACGGTTCCGAACACCACGTAGTGGAAGTGCGCCACGACGAAGTACGAGTCAGAGACGTGGAAGTCGAGCGGCGGCGACGCGAGGATGACACCGGTCAGACCACCGAAGGTGAAGGTGACCAGGAAGCCGATCGCGAACAGCATCGGGGACTCGAAGGTGAGGGACCCCCGCCACATCGTGCCGATCCAGTTGAAGATCTTCACGCCGGTCGGCACCGCGATGAGCATCGTCATCAGGGAGAAGAACGGCAGCAGGACCGCGCCGGTGACGTACATGTGGTGCGCCCACACCGAGACCGACAGCGCCGCGATGGAGATCGTCGCGTAGATCAGGGTCTTGTAGCCGAAGATCGGTTTTCGACTGAACACCGGGAACACTTCGGAGACGATGCCGAAGAACGGCAGCGCGATGATGTACACCTCGGGGTGACCGAAGAACCAGAACAGGTGCTGCCAGAGCAGGGCTCCGCCGTTGGCCGCATCGAAGATATGCGCTCCGAACACGCGGTCTGCGCCAGCACCGAAGATCGCGGCCGCGAGCACCGGGAAGGCGAGCAGCACGAGGATCGAGGTGACCAGCGTGTTCCACGTGAAGATCGGCAGGCGGAACATCGTCATGCCGGGGGCGCGCAGCGTGATGATCGTCGTTATGAAGTTCACGGCGCCGAGGATGGTTCCGAAGCCCGAGATGCCGAGGCCGAAGAACCACAGATTCCCGCCGTCGCCTGGTGAGAACGTCTCGTTGGCGAGCGGCTGGTAGGCGAACCACCCGAAGCTGGCCGCACCCTGCGGGGTGAGGAAGCCGAGGACGGCGATCGCCGAACCGAAGTTGTAGAGCCAGTACGCGAGCGCGTTCAGACGCGGGAACGCCACGTCGGGGGCGCCGATCTGCAGCGGCATGAGCGCGTTGGCGAAGCCCGCGAACAGCGGCGTCGCGAACATCAGCAGCATGATCGTGCCGTGCATCGTGAACAGCTGGTTGTACTGCTCGCGCGTGGGCACCACGTCGAGGCCGGGCTCGAACAGCTGTGCGCGGATGATGAGTGCCATCACGCCGCCGATGCAGAAGTAGACGAACGACGTGATCAGGTACATGTACGCGATCGTCTTGTGATCGGTCGACGTGATCCAGTTGACGAGGATATTGCCCTTACGGTCTGCCTTGTTCTTCGTGTAGGGCAGCGCGGCGGTTGTTGCAGTCATGATCCTTGTTCGCCTCAGTCCGTGCCGTTGCTGGTGAAGCCGGAGTCGGTCCCGTTGCCGGGGAGGTTCTGGTTGCGGTTCTGCTCGTCACCGAGCGAGCCGGTGAAGCCCTTGGCCTTCAGCTCGTCGATGTGGGCCTGGTAGTCGGCCTGCGAGACGACCTTCACGCGGAAGAGCATCGCCGAGTGGTACTCGCCGCAGAGCTCGGCGCAGTCGCCCTTGTACGTGCCGATCCGGGTCGGCGTGACGTACATGTGGTTGACGTGGCCGGGGATGACGTCCTTCTTGTAGAGGAACGCCGGAACCCAGAACGAGTGGATGACGTCGCGCGACTTGAGCGTGATGTCGACCTTCTCGTTCACGGGCAGGTACAGGGTGGGCAGCTCGTCTTCGACGACGTTGCCGTGGGTCGGGCCCTGAGCGGCGTTGGAGGCCGGCTGGGCCTGGATGCCCGGGTCGTAGACGTTGTCGCTCGTGTAGTCCCAGTCCCACGCCCACTGCTTGCCGTAGACGGTGACCTTGAGGTCGGGGTGCGCGTAGGGCTTCTCGATCGCGTCCTGGTCCTTCGCGGTGAAGGCGAAGAACCCGATGATCAGGATGAACGGCACGATCGTGTAGAAGATCTCGATCGGCATGTTGTAGCGCAGCTGCACCGGCAGACCGGTCTGGCCCTTGCGGCGGCGGTAGACGATCGTGGCCCAGATGATGAGGCCCCAGACGATGATGCCGACGACCAGAAGGACGATCCAGCTCGTGACCCAGAGGCCGGCGACCCGGCTCGTCATCGTGGTGACGTCCTTCTCGCCCTCCACGAAGCCGGGGAGGTAGCCGTGCAGCTGATCCTGCGAACAGCCGGCGAGTACCAAAGCGAGCGACGCTGCGATCGGGATCGCGGCCCATCGGAGACGACGAGTGTGACGCACCGGTGACCTTTCGTGTGGAACGTTGGGGGACCTTCGCTTAGCCTAGCGCGCTCCCGAAGCGCCGCTGATGTGATAGGGATGCCCCGGCGAGCCGTTAAACGAACTCAGGCCGCCTGGAAAGGCGGCCTGAGCACGGGTTTTGAGTTGCGCGCAGCAACCGAAGAACGACTAGTGGAACGAGTCGCCGCAGGCGCAGGAACCCTGCGCGTTGGGGTTGTCGATCGTGAAGCCCTGCTTCTGGATCGTGTCCTCGAAGTCGATGGTCGCGCCGTCGAGGTAGGGCTGGCTCATCTTGTCGACGATGACCTCGACGCCGTCGCCGAACTCGACCACGCCGTCGCCGTCGAGCATGCGCTCGTCGAAGTACAGCTGGTAGATGAGGCCAGAGCAGCCGCCCGGCTGAACGGCGAGGCGCAGGCGCAGGTCCTCACGCCCTTCCTGCACGAGCAGGCTCTTCACCTTGTCGGCTGCGGCGTCGCTCAGAAGGACTCCGTGTGCCTTCTCGTCGACCTGGGGTGCCACTGCGGTGTCGGTCATACCGAACTCCTTCCGGGTACGTCTGCGCTCAGTGTAAGCAGGGATCCGCCAAGATCGCTGGTTCAGCCCGCGTTGAGTCGCCCGAGCAGCAGCGCCTCACTCAGGATGGCGCGCTTGAAGACGCCGAGGTGCAGCGACTCGTTCGGGCTGTGCGCGCGCGTGTCGGGGTCCTCGACGCCCGTCACGAGGATCTGCGCCTCGGGGAAGACCCGCACGAGGTCGGCGATGAACGGGATGGAGCCGCCGATGCCGGCCTCGACGGGTGCCGTGCCCCAGGCATCCGCCATCGCCTGCTTGGCCGCGGCGACGGCCCAGCCGCGCGTGTCGACGAGGAACGGATCGCCGCCTTCGAAGTCGTGGAACTCGAGTCGCGCGCCGAACGGCGCGTTGGCCCTGAGGTGCGCGACGAGGGCGTCGCGGGCGTCATCGGAGGTCTGCCCCGGCGCGACCCGCATGCTGAGGCGAACCGTCACCTGCGGCGACAGCGTGTTGGACGCGTTGGCGATGGACGGCGCGTCGATTCCCGTCACCGTGATCGAGGGCTGGAACCAGAGGCGGCTGAGCACGCTGCCCGTGCCGATCGGGCTGACCCCGTCGATGAGGGCCGCGGATGCCCTGAGCTCCGCCTCGTCGAAGTCGGGGGTTACGGCGTCGTGGCTCGCGAGCCCCGGCACCGCGACCGAGCCGTTCTCGTCCCACAGGGTCGACAGCAGCTTGATGGTCGCGAGCATGGCGTCGGGCGCCGCGCCGCCCCACATGCCCGAATGCGAGGCGTGCCCGAGCGTCGACACCGTGAGGTTGAATGCGCAGGCGCCGCGCAGCGCGACGGTGAGGTTGGGGGTCTCGGTGTCCCAGTTGTCGCTGTCGGCGACGATGATGACGTCGGCGGCGAGGGCGTCGCGGTTGTCTTCGAGGAAGTTCACGAAGGAGTGGGAGCCGTGCTCCTCCTCCCCCTCGATGAACACCGCAAGGCCGAGTTTGAGTTCGCTGCCCGCCCCCGCGACG
>NZ_JBLRDT010000056.1:0-14801 GCF_057512245.1 Gryllotalpicola sp. CP2-P1 | reverse complement strand
CGTCGCGACCAGTTCGTGCGCCCGCGGCGACGTGCCCGTGTGCGCGAGCGGAACGGCGCCCTGCACGGGGCGCAGTGCGTTCAGTGGCCCGGCCGTCTGGATAAAGGCCCCGTCGAAGTCGGCCGGGTGCACGCGGCTCGGGTCGATGAGCCTGCCGGTCGCGGCATCCGCGATGAATGCATCGTCGTCCCAGCTGTCCCACAGCCGTCGCAGCGCGTCGATGAACTCGGTCGCGCGGTCGTAGGCGTTCAGCCTGTCCCACTCGGCGTCCTTGCCGTAGTTGGCCGCCGCGGGTTCGTTCGCGCCGACATGCAGATTGAGGCCGAGGCGGCCGCCGGAGAGCAGGTCGATGGACGCCGCCTGCCGCGCGATCGAGTAGGCCTCGCTGTAGGTCGTGTTGATGCTCGTGACGAGGCCAATGCGCCGCGTGGATGCCGCGAGGAACGCGACCGCGCTGAGCGGGTCGACCCGGGCGAGCAGGTGGGGCGCGGTCGCCTCGAGCTCGGGCCCCGTTGACAGCCAGTCGCCGAAGTACAGGTAGTCGAAGCCGGCCCTCTCGGCGATTTTCGCCGCCTTCACAAGGGTCTGGGGCTCGCGCTGCGGCAGCCGCTCGGCCCCCGGCATCCGCCACCCCGACGGGTACGCGCCGAGCGCGCGGAACGCCGCACCGAGGATCATCTGCTCGCCCATGTCTCGACGCTATGACCGGGCCGCGGGCGGCCGCCCGAGTGTTACGACACAGTGTTACGCTGCCGGCTCACGCCGGGAACTGAAGCATGCCGGGCGGTGTGTTCCAGCGCACGACGACGGGCTGCGCGTGCTCGAAGCCCAGCACGCTGACGGTCGCCGTGGCGAGCGAGAACGCCTGCGCATCGACCGGCCTCAGCCCGAGCCACGCCGCCGCCATGGCACGCAGGAAATGGCCGTGCGCGAAGCAGATGACGTCCCTGCCATCCCACATCGTCTCGAGGGCGCGCGCGATCACGCGCTTGGCGCGCACCTGCACGTCGGCCGCGGACTCCCCCGGCGTCGCACCCGCGGGCACGCCGTTGCGCCACAGATTCCAGTTCGCGCCGCGCTGCTCGATGATCTGCGGCGTCGTGAGCCCCTCATAGGCTCCGTAGTCGAACTCGGCCAGATCTTCGTCGAGCTGCACCTGGTCGCCGTAGCCCGCGAGCTCGGCGGTGCGGATCGCTCGCTGCCGCGGGCTCGACAGCACGAGCCCGAACGAGTGCCCGTTCAGCACCTCGGCGATGGCGGCGGCCTCGGCCTCGCCCGCGGGCGTGAGCGGAAGATCGGTGACGCTCGTGTGCTTCCCCGAGAGGCTCCACTCGGTCTGCCCGTGGCGCACCAGCACGAGGCGCGCCTTGTTCGCCGCCCCGTGCTCGGAGAACGGCTCCCCGGGGCGGGTCGAGCGGACGGTGAGACGGATCTTGGGGCTCATAGAGACTCTCTGGAAAGGCTGCGCAGCAGCAGGTAGGCGTCCTCGAGCCGGTAGTCGAGGAACGGTTCGAAGAACGGGTCGTCGTCGAAGCGCGCCGTGGCGCCGAGCTCGTGCTCGCGCAGCAGCCAGTCGAGCTCGGCGCCGACCGTGCCGGCGAAGGTTTCGCCCTGCCAGCCGAGCTCGCGCGCCGCCGACAGGTCGAGCACGATCGGGGGCACGACGTCCCACGGGTGGGCGCCGTACTGCGGGTCGACGTCGTCGTCGATCAGCTCGAACTCGAAGCGCCGGCCGACGTGCGCGGCGACCGCCTCGGCGATCTGCAGGCCGGTCGGCGCATCCGCATCGCCCGCGTTGAGGATGCGCGCAGACGGATGCCGCGCCGCGACCTCGACGAGAGAGGCGATGTTCGCCGCCGCGGTCGTGTGATCGCCGCCGCGCCCGCGGTGGGCGAGTGCGAGTTGCTCGCGGCCGTCGAGAGCCCGCTTGAGGAAGACCCACTCGCGCGGCCGCGCCGCACCGGCGCCGTGCACCTTGCTCGGGCGCAGCACCGTGATCGGCAGACCCGAGTCGAGCAGCGCGTTCTCGGCCGCGACCTTGTTCGCGCCGTAGCCCTCGCGGGAAGTGGGGTCGCCGCGCCCCGGGGCGACCGTGGCGTCGGTCTCACGGATCGGCAGCGGGAACACCGGCTTCGTCACCGAGTTGCTGTGGTTTCCGAACTCGTCGACATAGACCGCCTTGCTCGAGATCATGACGGCGGCGTCGGCGTCGGCGAGAAACGGCAGGACGGTCAGCGCGTCCTCCTCCGTGAAGCACAGGCAGTCGACGATCAGCTCGGCGCCGTCCCCGACGACGGCACGCAGCGCACGGGCGTCCGCTCGATCTGAATTCACGAACGTGAAGCCGGATGCCTGGGCGAGGGTCTCGGGCACGTGGGCGGCGTCGCGCCCCGTCGCGTCGACCTGCCAGCCCGCGTCGAGAAGACGCGTGGCTACGGCTGCCCCGATCACACCGGTTCCACCGAGGATCACTGCGCGCGCCACCCCTCAAGGCTACCGGCGTGGGACCGCTACCGTGGTCGGGTGGACTCAGTGGAGAACCCCCTCGACGGCACCCAGATCAGCTACCGCGTCTTCGGCGAGGGCGCCCCGGGGGCCCCGGCGGTCGTGCTCGTGCACGGCACGGCGCTCACCCAGGCGATCTGGCGGGGCTTCGGCTGGGTGCGCGAGCTCCAGGCGAGCCATAGGGTGATCACCCTCGATCTGCGCGGCCACGGGCGCAGCGACAAGCCGTATGAAGAGGATGCCTACGACCAGGCGCTCTTCGTCGGCGACGTGCTCTCGGTGATGGAGGCGGCCGGGGTCGAGAAGGCGCACTACATCGGGTACTCGCTCGGCGGTCGCGTCGGGTTCGAGATCGCCTACACGCACCCGGGTCGGCTCGCGAGCCTCGTCACGCTGGGGGGCTCGCCGCGCACGGGCGGCCAGGGCATCTTCGACAAGACGTTCTTCCCGGGCGTCGTCGACACCCTCGTCGCGCGCGGCATGCAGGCCTTCGTCGACCGCTGGGCCGAGCACCTGGGCAAGCCGCTCGACAACTCGACGGCCCTCGCGCTGCTCTCGAACGACCCCCAGGCGCTCGCGGCGTACATGCGCAAGACCGAGGAGGACCCGGGCGTGCCCGCGCACGCGCTCTCGACACTGACGGTTCCGCTGCTCATGATCGCCGGCACCGAGGACCACATCCGCGTACGCGCGGCCGCCCGCATGCAGTCGTACCTGCCGAGCACGCCCGTGCGCCTCCTCGACGGCGCGACGCACGGGCGCACCCCGCGCCACCCCGATGCGCTGCCCGCGGTGCGGGAGTGGCTCGCGCGCCAGCCGAGCTGAGCGGCTACACGTACTGCCTGATCAGCGACCAGTCGGCCGGCGAGAGGCGGTCGGTGGACGTGTTGCGCTGGTGCCAGAAGGGGTAGCGCAGGTCGGGCAGGGTGAGCTCGTCGATGCGCGCGCGCTCGTCGTCGGACAGCACGAGCGAGGCCGCCGCCAGGTTGTCGCTCAGCTGCTCCTCGGTGCGGCCCGCGATGATCAGCGAGCTGACCTGCGGGCGGCCCAGGGTCCACGACAGCGCGACCTGCGCGGCCGAGACGCCGTGGCCGTCGCCGATCTCGACCAGCAGGTCGATGAGGTCGTAGAGCAGGTCCTCGTCGTAGACCGGCGGCTCGGTCCAGCCCTGGAAGCGGCGCGAGCCCTCCGGGGCGTCCTGACCGCGACGGTACTTGCCCGAGAGCAGTCCCCCGGCGAGGGGGCTCCAGACCAGAATCCCGAGCCCCTGGTCGATCGCGGCGGGAATGACCTCGCCCTCGATGTCGCGGGTCTGCGGCGAGTAGTGCACCTGCGTGGCGACGGGGGCGGTGAAGCCGTGCTTCTGGGCCGTCATGACGGCCTTGACGGTCTGCCAGCCGGTGTAGTTCGAGATGCCGAGGTAGCGCACCTTGCCCGACTGAACGAGGTGGTCGAGCGCTGCCCAGGTCTCTTCGAGCGGCGTCTGCCCGTCCCACTCGTGCAGCTGATAGAGATCGATGTAGTCGGTTCCGAGTCGGCGCAGGCTGTCTTCCGCGCCCTTGATGATGTGGTGCCGCGATGCACCGGCGTCGTTCGGCCCGTCGCCCATGGTCATGCGCACCTTGGTCGCGACGATCCACTCGTCGCGGCTGTCGCCGAGCGCCTCGCCGACGAGCTGCTCGGAGAGGCCGTTCGAGTAGACGTCGGCCGTGTCGAGGATGTTCACCCCGGCATCCTTCGCAATGGCCAGCTGACGCCTGACGTCGTCGACCTGCAGGTTGCCGACGGGCGTCGCCCAGCCGGTGCCGCCGTAGCCCATGGTGCCGAGAGTGAGGGACGAGACGCGAAGTCCGGAGTTGCCGAGCTGCCTGTATTCCATGGTTCCGACCCTACGACCGAATCGATTCGACTCGCCAGCGGATCTCGGCTCGTGTGCGCTTAGGCTCGAAGAATGCCACTTGAGGGAGAGTACGAGCCGGGCACCGCCGAGTGGGCGCGCACCCAGGTCGAGAAGTTCGAAGCATCAGACGGCGCCGAGGCGAACGAGCTGCGCGGCAAGCCGATCGTGGTCGTCACGAACGTCGGCGCGAAGTCGGGCAAGCTGCGCAAGACCCCGGTCATGCGCGTCGAGCACGGCGGCGAGTACGCCGTCATCGCGTCGAAGGGCGGCGCGGCCGAGCACCCGACCTGGTACTGGAATCTCAAGAAGAACCCCCACGTCGAGCTTCAGGACGGCGCGAAGCGCGGCGACTTTGAGGCCCGCGAGCTTCCCGCGGGCCCCGAGCGCGACGAGTGGTGGGCACGCGCCGTCGAGGCGTGGCCCGACTACGCCGGCTACCAGACCAAGACCGACCGGCTGATCCCGGTCTTCGTGCTCACTCCGATCGGCTGAGCTGCTCGTAGGCCGCGACGAGCTGCTCGGCGGCGCCCGACGGCGCGCTCGGCACCATCGTGAGCAGGTGCCCGAGCGGGATCGCGGCGAACATCTTGCCCTCGTTCGTCGACGGGTCGAGCTGGAAGGTGTGCGCGTCGGGCAGCTGTGCGATCGCGCCCTGCAGCACCTGCGAGCCCACGGGGTCGGCGAACCACTCGGCGATCGACGAGAACGCCGTGAGCCGCCGCTGCGGCCCCTGCGCCGGCAGGCGAACATCGCCGTTCAGGCGCAGGTCGCGGCTGGATGCGCCGACCGAGAGGGTGAACAGCCCCTCGTCGACGACCCACCCGTGGCGCCCGATCGACCAGTAGGCGAAGGCCCGCGAGTCGAGCTCGATCGTCACGGTCTGCGCCGCGCCCGGCTCGAGGAACACCTTCTGGAACCCGACCAGCTCGTGGGCCGGCCGGTCGATCGCGCTGTGCCGGTCGCTGCGATACACCTGCGCGACCTCGGCTCCGGCGACCTCGCCGACGTTGGTCACCGTGAAGGTGACGGATGCCCCGCCGTCGGTCGCCGTGACGGAGAGCCCCGAGTACTCGAACTCGGTGTAGCTCAGCCCGTGGCCGAAGGGGAACGACACGGGCAGCCCGCGGGTGTCGTAGTAGCGGTACCCGACATAGACCCGCTCGCCGTAGACGACCTGCGCGTCGCACCCGGGGAAGTTGATGTACGCGGGGGTGTCTTCGAGCTTCACCGGGATCGACTCGGTGAGCTTGCCGCTCGGGTTCGCGCGGCCGAGCAGCAGCTGCGCGATCGCCCGGCCGCCGGCCTGCCCGAGCAGCCACCCCTCGAGGATCGCCCTGGCACGGAACTCCCAGCTGTCGGTCTCGACGAGGCCGCCGTTCGACAGCACGACGATGACGCGGCGCGTGACGGCCGAGACCGCCTCGAGCAGCGCGAGCTGGTTCGCCGGCAGCTCGATCGTGTCGCGGTCGAAGCCCTCGGATTCGTAGGAGTCGGGCAGGCCGAGGAAGAGCACGGTCCAGTCCGAGTCGGCGGCGAGGCTGCGCGCCTCCTCCGCGAGCACCGGGTCGGCCTCCGCGTCGCCGTCGAAGGTGAAGCCGGGCGCGAAGCGGACGCGGGAGCCGATCAGCTCGGTGAGCGCGTCGAGCGCCGAGTCGACCCGCGTCGAGGGCACCTGAGAGCTGCCGGACCCCTGGTAGCGCGGCGTGCGGGCGAACTCGCCGACGACCGCGATGCGCGTCGAGCCCTGTTCGAGCAGGGGCAGCGCGCCGTTCTCGTTCTTGAGCAGCACGGGGCCCTCGAGCGCGGCGCGCAGCGCGATCTCGTGCTGCGCGTCGAAGTCGACGTCCACGGGGCCGAGGCGCGAGGCGTCCGCTCGCTCGGCCAGCGCCTGCAGACGCGAGACGACACGGTCGAGCACGAACTCGGGAAGCTCGCCCGACTGCGCCGCAGCGATGACGCGATCGTCGCCCGTCGCTGTCGGCATCTTGAGGTCGAGACCGGCCTTGACCGCCTCGACGCGGTCGACCACCGCGCCCCAGTCGCTGACGACCACGCCGTCGAAGCCCCAGTCCTCGCGCAGCACGCGCGTGAGCAGCCATTCGTTCTGCGAGGCGTAGACGCCGTTGATGCGGTTGTACGAGCACATGACCGTCGCGGGCTTCGCCGTCGTGACGACCCGCTCGAACGCCGGGAAGTAGATCTCGCGCAGGGTGCGCTCGTCAACCTCTGCGGAGACGTGCATGCGGTCGGTCTCCTGGTTGTTGGCCGCGAAGTGCTTCACCGACGCGCCCACGCCCTGCGACTGGATGCCCTCGACGAGGGCCTGCCCGAACGAGCCGGCCACGAGCGGGTCCTCGCTGACGTACTCGAAGTTGCGGCCGCACAGCGGGCTGCGCTTGATGTTGATGCCCGGGCCGAGCACGATGTCGACGCCGAGGGCGCGCGCCTCGCGGCCGATCGCCTCGCCGACCTCGCGCTGCAGTGCGGGGTTCCAGCTCGAGCCGAGCCCGACGGCGGGCGGGAAGCACGTGGCCCGCTTCTGGCTCTTGAGCCCGATGTCGGCGACGACGCGCATGCCGTGCGGGCCGTCGTTCATCGTGATGCGGCGGATGCCGGGCACGGGCTTCGTGCTCCAGAAGTCGGCGCCCGAGGCGAGCCTCGCCTTCTGCTCGAGGGTCAGTTCCGGAATGACTTCATCGTGCTCGCGGGGCATGCCCTCACTCTAGGAGCCCGCCCACTCCAGGAACCAGGGATAGAGGTCTTCGATGTGCGGGGCGCGCACCGTCGGCGCCGCGCCTTCCGGCACAGGCATCCGATCGATCAGCGCGGTCGCCGCCCCGAGAACCGCGACGGGCGCGAGATCGTTGACCCAGATGTCGCCGATCGAGAGCAGGCGGTCGGCAGCGACGCCCTGCTCGGTGAGGATGCGCTCGGCGATCGGCGTGAGCCCGGCCGGCTTGTTCGCGCTCGTCACGACCTCGTCGAACGAGCGGGTGAGCTCGAGCTTGTCGAGCTGCTCGCGCAGGCCGCTCTCGGGCGAGTTCGAGACGAGCACGCGGTGAACGGATGCCGGGAACGCGGCCAGGAAGGATGCGAAGCCCTCTGGCGCGTGGGTCGAGATGAGCCCGTCGGCGAGATCCTCTCGGCTCGCCCGGTAGGCCGCGTCGATGCGGTCGGGAGCGACGCCGAGGAGCGCGGCGAGGCGCTGCGCCGCCGCGTAGCCGTCGATCGCGCCGTCGATCACGTGGAGGCCCAGGAAGACGGGGTCGGCATCGGTCAGACCCTCGACGGCCGCGGCGAGCCGGCCGTCGACGGCGAGCCAGCGCGAGACGACGCGGGTGATCAGGTCGGCCGTGCTGCCGGCCTCTTCGTCGAGGTGGCGCGCGTAGGCGATCACGGGCTCGTCGCCGAGGCTCACAGTGCCGTCGAAGTCGAAGAGCAGAACACGGGACGTCACCCGGCCACCCTATCGAGCCGCCGTCATGCGGCGAGCCACGCGGCGACGCCGGCGGCGCCGCGCTGCTTGACCCGGTCGGAGGCTCCCGACGTCTCGATCGAGGTGAGCGCACAAGCCGCGAGCTGCTCGTCGCTGAGGCCGAGCCCCGAACGGGCGGTCTCGTACTCGTCGAGCAGCCCCGGCCCGAACAGGATCGGGTCGTCGGCGTTGATCGAGCAGCGCACGCCCGCCGCGAGCAGCGCGGGCAGCGGATGCTCCGCGAGCGACGCGGCGACGCCGAGCAGCACGTTCGAGGTCGGGCACACGTCGAGTGCGATGCCGCGCTCGACGAGCAGTGCGACGACGTCGGGATCCTCGACGGCTCGCACGCCGTGCAGCACCCGGTCGGCCTCGCAGACCTCGACCGCCGCGCGCACCTCTGCGGGGCCGCAGAGCTCGCCCGCATGCGGGGTGACGAGCAGTCCGGCATCCGCCGCGATCCGGAACGCCGGCGCGAAATCGGCCACAGGGAAGCCCCGCTCGTCGTTCGCCAGCCCGAGCGCCACGACGCCCTCGCCGGCGAACTCCGCCGCGAGGCGCGCATCGTCCATCGCCTGCTCGATGGGCAGGGTGCGGTCGATGCCGATGGCGAGACCGACCTCGACCCCGTGCCGCAGCGCAGCGGCCCGCGCGGCCTCGAGGTGGAAGCGGAGCGCTTCACGAGCGGTGCCGAAGACGCCGGCGTAGAAGTTCGGCACCACGGACAGCTCAAGGTAGACGGCGCCGTCGGCCGCGCCGTCGGCGACGGTCTCATCGATCAGGCGAGCGAGGTTCTCGGGCACGCTCAGCACCGCGAGCAGGGTGCGGTAGGTGGTGCTGAAGATCGAGAAGTCGGTGAACGGGGGCACGACCCACTCGAGCCCGTGCCGCTCGGTGAGCTCGGCGAGGGTCGCCGGCCGGATCGCCGCCTCGAGATGCAGATGCAGGTGCGCCTTGGGAAGAGCGCGCAGCTCACGCGCGCTCACCGGGCGCCCGCCCGGCCCGCGTCAGGACCCCACTCGGCGAGCACGACGGTCTCGACGATCGCCGCGATCGTGTAGCCGAGGATCGACAGACCCGTCACGAAGACGACGATGGCCCAGATGCCGCCGTAGTCGAAGTGCGACTTCGCCGTGTTGATGCCGGCGCCGAGCCCCTCGAAGGTGAACAGCCACTCGTAGAGCATCGCGCCGGTGATCGCGCCGGGCACCGCGATGCGCAAGGACGCGAAGAAGTGCGGCAGGGCGTGCGGGAAGGACACCTTGCGCCACATCGTCCACGCGCCGCCGCCGTAGACGCGGATCACGTCCGTCTGCTGCGCGCTGACCGAGCGGTAGCCGAGGGTCAGGTTCACGAGCAGCGGGAAGAACACGACGACGGTGCCGACGAGCGACGCGGTGACGAGCCCGTTGCCGAACACGAGGTAGATCACGGGCGCCATCGCGAGCAGCGGAACCGTGCGCAGCAGCATGGCGATCGGCATGAACATGAACTCGACGACGGGGATGAGGGTGAACGCCACGGCGACCGCCATCGAGGCGAGCACGCCGATCGTGAAGCCCCAGGCGGCATGCCACAGGGTGGTCCACATCCAGGTGATGAGCTGCGCACGGTGCTGTGCCGCGGTCGTGGTCGTGGTCTGATGCGCGCCGAACAGATACTCGAAGACGCCGAGCGGCGTGCGAGAGATCAGGGGGTTGGCGTGCAGCAGAACGAGCGCGAGCTGCCAGAGCAGGCAGAGGATGACGACGGATGCCACGACCGTGGCGAGCGTGACCCCGATGCGCCTCAGCGCGTAGCCCGCCATTAGCGCTGCTCCCCCGTCGACCACGGGCTGACGAGCCGGCCGACAAGCCCGATGATCCAATAGGCGAGGCCGGCGACGCCGCCCGAGATGAGCGCGAGGGTCCACAGACTGACGGAGTTGGCGGATGCCTGCGCGGCCAGAAGCATGATGCCGAGTCCCTTGTCGACGCCGATCAGGAAGTACTCCCCCAGCACCGACCCCAGGAACGCCGCGGGTGCCGCGATCTTGAGCGCGGCCATGATGCTCGGAAGAGCCGCGGTGAAGCGCACCTTGACGAGCTGGGTGAGGCGGCCGCCGCCGTACGCGCTGATCACGTCCAGCTGCGTCGGGCTCGCGGCGCGCAGCCCGAGGAGCGAGCCGACGACGGTGGTGAAGATGACGCTGAGCGCCGCCAGGAAGATCGAGGTCGCCCGGCTGCCCGGGTGCGACAGCAGGGTGACGATCGGCGCGATCGCCGTGATCGGGATGCATGAGCAGACGACGGCGAGCTGCGTCGCGAGCCCGTCGAACCACGGCGCGACCAGCACGATGAAGGCGAGGAAGAAGGCGATCAGGTTGCCCCAGACGTAGCCCCAGAGCGCCGCACCGCCCGTGGCGCCGATGGCCTCCCAGTACACGGGGTCCACGAGCGCCCCCGCGAGGTGGCGGGCCACCTGCCACGGGGTCGGAACCGAGCCCGTGACGTGGAACAGCGTCGCGGCGACGAGCCACCACACCGCGATGAGGATGACGATGCCGATGATCGCGCCCGCCCAGGGCGGAATGCCGGCGATCGCGCCGAGCATGCGGCGCCGCGCCCCGCCGCGTGCGGTCTCGGCGCCGAGGGCGATGCTGCCGCCGAGCTCGCGCTCGAAGTCAGTCATCCGTTCCCGCTCCGCCGTGGGCGCCGAACAGGATCTCTGAGATGCGGTCGTGATACGCGTGGAACTCGGGTGAGCGCATGATCTCGGGGGTGCGCGGCCGGGGCAGGTCGATCTCGACGAGCTCGGCGATGGACCCCGGGCGCGGGGTCATCACGGCGACGACGTCGGAGAGGAAGATCGCCTCGGCGATGCCGTGCGTGACCATCAGCGTGGTCGCGGGCTTCTCGCTCCAGATGCGCTGCAGCTCGACGTTCATGCGCTGACGCGTCATGTCGTCGAGCGCGCCGAACGGCTCGTCGAGCAGCATGATCGACGGCTGCACCACGAGGCAGCGGGCGATCGACACGCGCTGGCGCATGCCGCCCGAGAGCTGCGCGGGCTTCGCGTGCTCGAAGCCCGTGAGCCCGACCAGGTCGATCAGGTCCTCGATGAGCCCGGGCTCGGGCGTGATGCCCGCGACCTCGAGCGGAAGGCGGATGTTCTTGTAGACGGTGCGCCATGGCAGCAGCGCCGCGTCTTGGAACGCGACGCCGATCTCATGGCTGCGCTGCACCTCGGCCGACGATGTGCCGTTGATGGCGGTCGTGCCGCTCGTGGGCGTCTCAAGGCCCGCCAGGATGCGCAGGATCGTGGACTTGCCGCATCCCGACGGGCCGAGCAGAGACAGGAAGGAGTCCTTCTTGGTCCCCAGCTCGATGTTCCCCAGCGCCGAGACGGTCTTGCGGCCGCTGCTGAAGGTCTTCGTCAGACCCTGGATATTGATGCCGGTCGCCAGCCCAGGGGCTCCCGCGGGGTCCTGGGTGGCGATCATGGTCGTGCTGAGGGACATGGGGCTCAATCTAGGACGCGGCGGGAATCGTGAACGTGACCTTGAGGTCGGGGTTCTCCTTGTAGACCTCGTCGAGCAGCGACAGGTCGAAGAGCTTCTCGGCCGTGAGCTCGGTGCCCATGATGCCGAGGGCCTTGATGTTGGCGTCGATCAGGTCCTGCGTCATCGTGAACAGGCCGTTGGCGTTCACGTCGTCGGTGAGGATCAGCGTGTTCTGCGCCGTCGCCTCGCTCGTCTGCTCGGTCTCGTCGAGCTTCTGGTCCTTGCCGTAGTTGGTCACGGCCTTGTTCGCCGAGCCGGCGGGGTCCTTGACGGCGTCGGTCCAGCCCTGGATCTCGGCCTTGAGGAACGCCTTCAGCAGTTCGCGCTTCGAGTCGATCGTGTCCTGCAGCACCGTGAAGGTCTCGGCGACGAACGGCAGACCGTTGTCGGCGAGCTCGAGCAGCACGGGGGTGAACCCGTCCTGCTTGGCGAGGATCGGCTCGTTGCTGACGTAGGACATGTGCGCGTCGTACTTGCCGGCCTCGAGCGGGGCGATGTCGTACTGCGTCGCGACGAGCTCGACGTCCTTGTCGGTCAGGCCGTTGGCCTTGAGGAAGCCCTCGAAGATCGTCTGGTTGCCGCCGGACTGCACGCCGATGCGCTTGCCCTTCATGTCGTCGACCGTCTTGATCGGCGTCTTCTCGGCCAGAGACATCAGGCAGAACGGGTTCTTCTGGTAGGTCGTGCCGATGATCTTCAGCGGCGCGCCCTGCGCGACCGCGGGCCCCGTGATCGAGGGCGACGAGAGGCCGACGAGCGCCTGGCCGGAGGTGACCGCCTCTTCCGCGGTGGTCTGGCCGCCACCGGCGAGCAGCTTCACGGCGGTGAATCCGGCCTTCGAGTAGTAGCCCTTGTCGGTCGCGAAGTACTCGCCCGCGAACTCGATGTTCTTGATCCACGAGAGCTGGATGGCGATGGTGCCGTAGTCGGCCTTCTTCGAGCCGCTAGTCGTGCTGCCCGTCTTCGCATCGGACGAGCAGGCGGCGAGGATGCTGGCGCCGGCCAGCGCGAGGGCGCCGGTGCCGGAGAGACGCAGGAAGGAACGCCGGTCGACGGCGGTCTTGCTGAAGGCAGAGAGGGGCATGTGGGCTCCCGTCGGGTACGAGTGGGTGGCAGGAATGTGGTGCGTGTTCTGGAAGCTAATCGCGCTGCGTTACGACTCTGTATCGGGCTCGTTGCGCTCTGCGCACACGGACCGTTCCGCCCCATCCGACGTGTTTCGATCGACTCATGAAGACGATCCATCTCGGTGTGTTCGAGGTCGCAGGGCCCCAAGTCGGCGGAACGCTCAGCTGGCCGCATCCGCGCAGCCGCTCCGCGCAGTTCCACGATCTCGACCATTGGGTGCACATCGCACAGGTGCTCGACCGCGCCGGCTTCGACTTCCTGTTCTTCGCCGACGGCTACGGCTACCCGTCTGTCGCAGGCGATCTGCCCGAGACCGCGGCGCGCGGCGGCATCAACTTCCCGTCGCTCGACCCGGCAGTGCTCATTCCCGCGCTGGCGCGCGAGACCGAGCGGCTGGGCTTCGTCGTCACCTCGTCGACCGGCCTCGACCACCCCGTTCAGACCGCCCGCCGCTTCGCCAGCCTCGACCACTTCACGCGCGGCCGGGTCGGGTGGAACATCGTCACGGGCGCATCGCAGAACACGGTGGCCGAGCTGTTCGGGCACACCACGATGCAGGCGCACGACGCCCGCTACGACCAGGCCGACGAGTACCTCGATCTCGCGCTGCGGCTCTGGCAGACCTCATGGGACGACGACGCGGTGCGGGCGGATGCCGCGGCGGGCGTCTATGCGGACAGGAGCGGGCTGCACCGCGTCGAGTTCGCGGGCGAGCACTTCCGCTCGTCCGGCTACTTCACCGTCGACCCGTCGCCGCAGCGTGTGCCCGTGCTGTTCCAGGCGGGCACCTCGGGGCGCGGCCGCGAGTACGCGGCGCGCAACGCCGAGTGCGTCTTCGTGCAGGGAACCACCGTCGCCCACACGGCCGCGAACGTCGCCGACATCAGAGCGCAGGCGGCGCAGCAGGGCCGCGATCCGGCATCCGTTCGCATCATGGTCGGCCTCACGGTCACCGTGCGCCCGACGCACGACGAGGCCGCGCGACTGCGCGCCGAGTTCGAAGAGATGCAGACCGACGAGACCGTTGCGACCCTGTATGCGGGCAACACGGGCATCGATCTGCTCGCTCTCGACCCCGAGCGCTCCCTCGAGCAGCTGCTCGATCGCGACGACCGCGGCCCCGTCGGCCAGATGGGGCAGAGCAACATCGACCGCTTCCTGCCGAAGGACGGCAGCGCGGCGCCGACCGTGCGGCAGATCCTCGATGACCTCAAGGGCAAGGGCACGCGCGGCTTCCAGGTCTGGGGAGACCCCGTCGAGGTCGCCGACGAGCTCGAGCACCTGATGGACGCCGTCGACCTCGACGGCTTCCTCATCGAGCCGATCTTCGACCCGGCCGACCTCGAGGACGTCGCCGAGCTGCTCGTCCCCGAGCTGCGCCGCCGCGGCCGGATGCCGCAGGAGCCGGTCGAGGCGTCGACCCTGCGCGAGCGCCTCATCGGCGCGGACGACTACTTCAGGCAGCCTGAGCCAGCAGCTGCGTCAGCTCGTCGAGAGCCGTGATCTCGCGGTCGGGCTCGGGTTGGTGGCGCCCGCGGGTCCACCCGTTGCGGTTCAGCCACACGCTGCCGAGGCCCGCGGCGTGTGCGCCGGCGATGTCGTACTCGAGGCTGTCGCCGACGTGCCAGGTGCGCGCGGGGTCGCTGCCGAGGCGCTCGAGGGCGACCTCGAAGATGCGCGGGTCGGGCTTGGCCGCTCCCACCTCTGCCGAGATCAGCAGCTCAGAGAAGGCATCCGCCAGCCCGACGCGCTCGAGCTTCGCGCGCTGCACGCTGCTCGGGCCGTTGGTGACGAGGGCGAGGCGGATGCCTGCGGCCGAGCACCCTTCGATGAGGGCGGCCACGTCGTCGTAGGCGCGATAGGCGGCGAGCTCTGCCTGCCACTGCGCTGCGGCGAGGAACTCGGCAGGCTCGTCGTCGAGGCCGTACTCGCCGAGCAGCCGGCGCCAGATGGCCTGACCGAGCTCGGCGGCGCCGACGCCACCCAGCGTCCAGCCGGTCGCGTGCAGCTCGAAGACCTCGGCTTCGAAGGCGAGCGTGCGCGCCGCGACCTCGCCCGCGTCCAGACCGTGCAGCCGGGCGACCTGGGCGGCCGCCGCACCGACCCCCGCCTCGAGCGCGCCGACCCAGTCGACCAGCGTTCCGTCGAAGTCGAGCAGGAGGGCCTCTGGGTTCATGGCGAGAGGCTAGCGCACGAGGCTCTCGCGCGCCGCGGCACGCACCGCGTCGGTCACGTCGTCCAGCACGCTGGAC
>NZ_JBLRDT010000055.1:0-14948 GCF_057512245.1 Gryllotalpicola sp. CP2-P1 | reverse complement strand
CGGACGACGTGACGCTGACCAAGGGCGCGACCGGCCAGACCGCCGACGAGCAGACCTGCACCAAGGGCGTGACGAGCTACCCGGGCGGGTAGTGGCTGGCAGACCCGCCGGGTTGCGCCTGATAAGGTGTAACGGATGCCTGCCCCGGTGGGCATTGGAGACGTCGCATAGTCCGGTCGAGTGCACCACCCTGCTAAGGTGGAGTCCCCTTCTTGGGGACCGAGGGTTCAAATCCCTCCGTCTCCGCACTGTGATCTCCCCGATCTCTGCCCCTCGCGAGACGACTCGCGATGCGGGATTGGCGCCGGAATCCGGCGCTTCGGGTCGTCTCACGCGCGCCGCGCACCCCGCGCGCGCCGCGCGCGCCGCGCGACAATAGAGCGGATGCCTCGCCCTCCCGCTTCTGAGCGACAGCGCATCGGCCGCACGCCGATGACGCTCGACGAGGCTCTGCGCATCGAGGCGCGAGCCGCCGCGGGAGTGCTCGACCTCAGCTCGCCGCACGTCGCCGAGGTCGTCGACGAGGCGCACCGCGTGCACCTGCGGGCCGAGATCTGGGGCGGCAGCGGCGACGAGCGGCAGAGGATGCGCCGACTGGTCGGCATCGGCGCGGCATCCGTCTTGGTCTTCATCGGCGGCCTCGTCGCCTGCCTCGCCTTCACGCAATAGGCGGCTCGCAGCGCACAGGCCATCTCGCCACTGACCGTGCGCGCAGAGGCCCCGCAGCCCGGTCGGAACCGGGGTGCGGGGCCTCTGCGCTGCGCGCGGCGCGCAGCCGCGAGCGCTACAGGTTGCGCTGCGCCTCGGCCTCGCTCTCCTCGAGCGAGTGCGCCGCAGCCTGCTGGTCGATCGGCTTCGCGATCGTCCACCACACGAACAGCGCGGCGACGATCAGCATGCCGATGCCGCCCCACAGGTTGATGTTGATGCCGCCGGCCTTGTCGAGCTCAGAGCTCGACGTGAAGGCGGCGCCCCAGATGATGCACACGATGCCGTAGATCGCGAACAGCACCGCGATGATCGTGCGCAGGTCGAAGAGGTAATTCAGCACTTTGTTGTCGTGACGAGGCATCCGAAAGCTCCTAGCGACCTAGACGAACATGAAGAAGATGTAGCAGGCCGCGGCGAGCACGAGCGCGCCGATGCCCAGGACCCAGACGTTGCGATACCAGACCTCGCCGACCGCCGAGACGCCCTCGGCCGTCGCGGCCTCGGTCGCGTCGACGACGCCGGTGACGAGCCCGACGAGCTCCTTATCGCTCTTCGGCGTCTGGAACAGCGACACGACGATGCCCACGATGAGCGCGAGCACCAGCGCGACACCGCCACCCAGGTAGCTCGAGCCCTGGCTCGAGATCGGGATGACGCCGGCCTGGTTGAGCACGAAGATCACGATCGCGCCCGCGGTGCCGGTCGCGAGACCGGCCCACCCCGCGTGACCGGTCGCGCGCTTCCACAGCAGGCCGAGGATGAAGACGGCGAACAGCGGCACGTTGAAGAACGAGAACAGGGTCTGGATGTAGTCCATGATGTTCCCGAAGTTGCCCGCGATGAACGCCGTGCCGATCGCGATCAAGGTGCCGATCACGGTGACCCAGCGGCCGACGTTCAGGTAGTGCCTGTCGGACTTGCCCGGGCGCAGCCAGCCCTGCCACAGGTCGTAGGTGAAGACCGTGTTGAGCGACGACACGTTGGCCGCCATGCCCGCCATGAACGACGCGAGCAGCCCCGCGAGCGCGACGCCGAGGAAGCCGTTCGGCAGCAGCTGCTGCATGAGCAGCGGCACGACGTCGTTGTAGTTGACATTCGAGGTGCCGCCCTCGTTCAGCTTCTGGATGCCGGGCACCGTCACGGCCGCGACGATGCCGGGGATGATGATCACGAGCGCGATGAGCGTCTTGGGGAACGCGGCGATGAGCGGCGTGCGGCGGGCGGCCGACATGTCCTTGGCGCTGAAGGCGCGCTGCACCTCGGTGAAGTTGGTGGTCCAGTAGCCGAACGAGGTCACGAAGCCGAGGCCGAGCACGACGCCGATGACGCTCCAGAACGAGTTGTGGATGCCGGTCAGCTCATGCGCCGGGAAGGCCTGCAGCATGTCGTGCCCGTGCGGCTGCTGGAACAGCTTCGCCTTGAGGCCCGACCAGCCGCCGGCCTTGTGCAGGCCGACGAGGGTGATCGGCACCATGGCGGCAACGATCACGAAGAACTGCAGCACCTCGTTGTAGATCGAGGCCGACAGACCACCGATCAGCGTGTAGATGAGCACGACGAGGCCGGCGATGACGATGGCGAGCCAGAGCGGCCAGCCGAGCAGCGCGTTCACGACGATCGCCATCGCATACAGGTTGACGCCCGCGAGCAGAACGGATGCCACGGCGAAGAGCACCGCCTGGAAGCGCTGCGTCGCCGGGTTGTATCTGCGGCGCAGGAACTCGGGCACCGAGCGCACCTTCGAGCCGTAGAAGAACGGCATCATGAACAGGCCGAGGAACACCATGGCCGGGATCGCGCCGATCCAGTAGTAGTGCACCGCCTGGATGCCGAACTCGGCGCCGTTCGCGCTCTGGCCGAGGAGCTCGGTCGCGCCGAGATTCGCGGACATGAAGGCGAGGCCCGTGACCCAGGCGGGCAGCGAGCGGCCCGAGAGCAGGAAGTCGAGGCTGCTCGAGACCGAGCGCCGGGCGATGAACCCGATGCCGAGCACGAGTGCGAAATACGTCGCGACGAGGATGTAGTCGATCACCCCCGCATGCAGTCGCAGGGGCGCGTCGGCGAGCACTGGCCCGCTCAAGACGCTGGCAGCTTCGTGGGCTCCGAGAGACGTCATCCATCCTCCTCGTCGAGGAGGTCCTCCTCGACTGGTTAGTTAACGGCAAATAACCCTAGGTCGAGATTTGCGTTGCGGCAAACAACGCCGCCGGGCTTTCGGAGACGGCCTCCGCCTGCTAGGCGGTTATTCGAGCTGGTGGAACTCGTGCGATTTCACGCGCTCGCCGACCTGTGACCAGGGGTGCGGCTGGTTCGCGAGCAGCTCGTCGTAGAGCGCGCGATCGACCTCGAAGTACTCATAGACGGCGCCGGATTCGTAGCGCACGGCGAGTACTCGACGGTCTGCGTCGTACCCGGCCGCGGTGATCGCGTCGGACTCGACCGGGCGCAGTTCGACCATGCCGCCTTCGTACCCCGCATGCCCCCTGATCGAACCCAAAGTCAAGCCCGGGGCGAATGTCGGTCGTCGTGCTCAGGATGGTGTCATGCAGCCAGTGCTGCACGAAGCATCCGCCGATGGAGGAGGAGATCATGACCCCGGCCGCAGTCGCCCACCAGGTTGCCGAGCCCGGCACCGTCGAAGGGGAAACCGTCGAACTCGATGTGATTCCCGTCGACGACCATGGGTGGCGCGTCAGCGTGCACGGTGCCGATCGCGGCAATCCGTTCGCGCTTCTGGGCTTCGTGACGCAGGTGGGCGACGGGTTCGAGGTGTGCGTGATCGGCCGCCCCGGCGACGCGATCGCGGCTCGAACGCTCGACGAGGCGGTCGATGTGCTGCGCCCGGCACCCGACGAGCTCGACGACATCCTGGCGGGGGTGCGGCACTGACCGATCCGGCACTCGCGGCGCGGCGGAACCCTGGCGGGCAGGCATGCGCGCGGGCATCCGTCACTGATCACCCGGGCGCGCCCGTAAAGTTAACGGCGTGTCCAAGGTTCTGAGCTCACTTCCCGTCGGCGAGCGCGTCGGCATCGCGTTCTCCGGGGGTCTCGACACCTCCTGCGCGGTGGCCTGGATGCGCGAGAACGGGGCGATCCCGTGCACCTACACCGCCGACATCGGGCAGTACGACGAGCCTGACATCGCCGCGGTTCCGGGGCGTGCCGGCCAGTACGGCGCCGAGCTCGCGCGCCTGGTCGACGCGAAGTCGGCCCTCGTCGAGGAGGGCCTCGTGGCCCTGCAGTGCGGCGCCTTCCACATCCGCTCGGGCGGCAAGACCTACTTCAACACGACGCCCCTCGGCCGCGCGGTCACGGGCACCCTGCTCGTGCGCGCGATGAAAGAGGACGGCGTCGACATCTGGGGCGACGGCTCGACCTACAAGGGCAACGACATCGAGCGGTTCTACCGCTACGGCCTCATGGCCAACCCCGCCCTGCGCATCTACAAGCCGTGGCTCGACGCGAACTTCGTCAGCCAGCTCGGCGGCCGCACCGAGATGAGCCAGTGGCTCGTCGCGCACGGCTTCCCCTACCGCGACTCGACCGAGAAGGCCTACTCGACCGACGCCAACATCTGGGGGGCGACCCACGAGGCCAAGCGCCTCGAGGACCTCGACGCCGGGCTCGACATCGTCGAGCCGATCATGGGTGTCGCCGCCTGGCGCGACGACGTCGAGGTCGCGACCGAAGAGGTGTCCGTCCGCTTCGAGGCGGGCCGGCCGGTGGCGATCAACGGCACCGAGTACACGGATGCCGTGGCTCTGGTTCTTGAGGCGAACGCCATCGGCGGCCGCCACGGCCTCGGCGTCTCCGACCAGATCGAGAACCGCATCATCGAGGCGAAGTCGCGCGGCATCTACGAGGCGCCCGGCATGGCGCTGCTGCACATCGCCTACGAGCGCCTGCTCAACGCGATCCACAACGAGGACACCGTCGCGAACTATCACAACGAGGGCCGCCGCCTCGGGCGCCTCATGTACGAGGGCCGGTGGCTCGACCCGCAGTCGCTCATGCTGCGCGAGTCGCTGCAGCGCTGGGTCGGCTCGGCCGTCACGGGTGAGGTCACCCTGCGCCTGCGCCGCGGCGACGACTACACGATCCTCGACACGACGGGCCCCGCGCTCAGCTACCACCCCACGAAGCTCTCGATGGAGCGTGTCGGCGACGCCGCATTCGGCCCCGACGACCGCATCGGCCAGCTCACCATGCGCAACCTCGACATCGCCGACTCGCGCTCGCGGCTCGAGCAGTACGCGACGCTCGGCCTGATCGGCGGCGCCACGGCAGACCTCGTGGGTTCGCTCGAGCCGGGCCACGCCGACGAGATCCTCGGCGGCGTCGAGCCGCTCTCGGCGAGCGAGGAGCAGATGGAGCGGGCGACGGATGCCGCGTCCGAAGGCGCCGCGTTCGATACCGGAACCGACTGAGGCTCGCACCGGCCTAGACAGGCGGCCCCGCGAGGGGCAGTGTGAGCGAGGAGTGCCGCACTTCCAACGTCGAAAGGGCAGGGATCATGAGTGACGATTCCGAGATCGAGCAGACCGTCGTGACGGCTGTGATCTCACCGGAGGACATCCTTCAGGAGAGGCCCGAGTCGGTGCCAGAGGGCCACTACCTCGCGCGTCTCGCCAACAGCGGCGTCGGCGGCCCGAGCTATGTCGTGCTGCCGGTGCGCGAGGGCGGCGGTTCGGCCGATCGCATCACGATCAACGGCGGCGAGCACTACGTGCGCACCTTCGTGCAGGCCGACGAGGTCATGTACCGCGCCCGTGGCAACGAGATCGCGAGCTCCTGGCCGTCGAAGGACTGACGCGGGGTCCGGCCGCACCCGCGGCCGGCTCTAGTGAGCGGCCTGCCCGAGCTCGATCAGGAACACCCCGACGATGATGAGCACCGTGCCGGCGACCATGACACGCGTGAATGCCTCTTTGAAGAACACGCGCCCCGCGACCGCTGTGAGGGCGACGCCGGCCGCGGTCCAGATGCCGTAGCTGATGCCGAGCCCGATGCCCATGCGCAGGACCAGCGAGAACAGGGCGAACGACGCCGCATAGCCGACGACGACGCCGAGGTACCAGCGGCGCGAGGGCTCGACCGGCCCGTCAGGGCCGTCGTACGGCGTGCTCGCCATGCGCAGAGAGAGCGTCGCGCCCACCTCGCAGAGGATCGCGAGCGCCAGGACGACCCAGCTCATGATTCGCGCGCCGAGGTGTCGCCCGCTTCGGCGGCTCTGCGATCGTCGCGCTCGTCGTGCCCGCCGTGGCCGCCGCCGAGGTTGATCAGCACGACGCCCCCGATGACGACGACCATGCCGATGACCGTCATGGTCGTGAGCTGCTCGTCGAACAGCACGTCGGCGAGGGCCGCGGTGAGCGCGACCCCGACGGCTCCCCAGATGGCATAGGCAGTGCCGACGGGCATACCCGCGCGCAGCACTCGGCCGAACAACCAGAACGAGAGCAGGTAGCCGACGATGACGGCGGCGTACAGCCAGGGGTGATCGATCGCACCTTCAAGGCTGAGAGAGCCGGCGACTTCGCAGACGATCGTTCCCGCAAGCAGCAGCCACCTCGTCACAGCGCAACGCTATCGCCGCCGGGGCGCGGCGAGTGGGCGGGCGCGTGCGCGGGCTCCGCGCCGCACGCCGGGCATCCACCTAGTCTTCGGCGACCTGGCGCGTCGCCAGATGTTCCCAGTCATGCTCGAAGAGCTGCCCGAAGTAGGCGGCGACCCTCTCGCTCTCGATGATCACGCCTGCATCGCGGTTGCGCAGGGCGCCGGCGCTCGACCAGTTCTGGCTCGAGACGAGCACGGCCCGGCCGTCGACGACGATGCCCTTGTTGTGCACGTTGTTCTGCAGCTTCACGCTGCCCGCCACGTCGAGCCCGAGCGCCTGGAGCTGCTCGAGGTAGCCGGCGGTCTCGTACTCGCTCATGATGATGCGCACGCCCACCCCAGCCCTCTGCCGATCGATGACGGCCTGCACCAGTTCGACGAACGCCCGGTTCGTGGCATCCGTCGTCTTGGGAAGCTCGATGTACTGGAACTGCAGGCAGAGGGTCGCCGTCGCACTCGCGATCAGCCCCTTCACGGCGTCGACGTAGCTGCCGGCATCGGGGGTGAGCACGGGCGTGATCGTCATCTGATCGGTGATCGTCTGCGCCGCGAAGAATCGCGCGAACGGGGGAGTCCGGGCTGCCGGCCGCAGCAGCTGAGGCTGCCGGAACGCGGCGGCGGGCAGATTGTGCTGGGCCGCCACCTCGTAGTCGTTCTCGAGAAAGGCGGCGAACGTCGTGGTGAGCTCGGGGCTGCGCACGACGACATGCCAGTCGCGGTCGCCGGCCCGCGCAGCATCCGCATCGGCCTTCACATTGATCGGGTCGATGTCGGGCTGGTTCGAGTTGTTCCAGTTGCCGCTCGAGACCCAGACGGCCGCCGAATCCCGCGCAGCGACCTTGATGTGGTACGCCGTCTGGAAGACGGTGGCGGTGGCCATCGGGTCCATTCCCGACAGCGCCCACGCCTGCCTCAGCTCGTCGCCGAGCGCCTTCTCGAGCGCCGCGACGGTCTGCTCATCGGTCTGGTCGGCGGTCGGGTTCCTCGACGGGTGATCGAGCGTCATGGTGACCTTCTTGCCCGCGGCGGCCTTCTCGAAGGCGGCGAGCACGTGCGCTGAGGTGAAGTCGTAGAGGCCGATCACGAGCTCGTGCTCGGTCGCAGCGAGGAACGTGCCGAGCTGCGACCACCCTGCGTCGGGCGAGGCGGCGAGCTCGACCGTGAGCTCGCCCGACACGGGCGCGAGCGGCACGCCGGCCGGCGGCGTGTACGGCAGCTGCTGCCTCGTGGCGGCTTCCGCACGCAGATCGGACGATGGGGCGGGGGATGCCTGGCCCAGACGATCCGCGACGACGATCTCACCCTCGAACTCGGGCACCTTCCCCTGGTCGGGCGCGGTGGCGCCGGCAGCCGTGTACGCGGCCGGGTCGAGCAGGGCGGCCCGCTTCCGTGCCGACGCGACCCGCACGTCAACGGGGTGCCCGCCCACCTCCGAGGGCAGGCCGTGGGGTGCTTCCGCGTCGACGGTGACGATGATCGCGGGCGTCGCTGTGACCCAGCCGTCGACGAGCTCGAAGCCGGGCCTCACACTGAGCACTCCGGGCAGTCTGAAGGCGTCGAGGCGGCGCTCGATCAGGGCGGCGAGTCCACGAAGCGCGGCGGAGGAGTCGGTCACGGCGGTGACCATACCCCGCACGGGTGACATCGCGGCGTGCCGCCGCGCATCACTCCCCGACGAGGAGTCGCCGCAGCTCAGCGGCCGTGAGCGAACCCGGCGCGCGGCGTTCCGCGGCGGCCTGGCGGGCGAGGCGCTGCAGCCCCTCGTTGATCGGCGCCGATACGCCCGACGAGCGGGCGATGCGCACGATCTCGCCATTCAGATAGTCGGTCTCGATCGAGCCCGAGCCGCGCGCGAGCGACTGCCACGACGAGCCGCCGAGCGGGCCGTCGACGCCGGGCACGGTGCGCACGTCGAAGATGCCGCCGCGCCAGAGCTCTTCCTCGTCGTCGGTCGGGATGCCTATGCCGGCCGCGGCATATACGGCGAGGCCCTCACGGTGGGCGAGTTCGTACAGCTCGTCGGCGGCCGGGTCGGACGCCTCGCCCGAGGTGCCGACGAGCGCCTGGATCGCGTTCCCGAGGTTGCTCAGCAGCTTCCGGTGCTTCCACCTCAGCACATCGTCGACGAGGTGCACGCGGAAGGACGCGCGCTCCCAGTCCGAGCGGATGATCTCGAGCAGCTCGACCTCGGCGGCCTGGTCGCCCGGCGCCCCGTACCGCCCGATGATGAACAGCCCGCTGACCGGCGCGATGCGCACCGTGAACTCGCCCGGCGCGAGGTGCACGGCGGGCAGCCACACGCAGACCCCGTACACCCGGCGGAAGTAGCGCAGCGCGAGCCGCTCGGCCTCGACGCCGTTGAGCGCCGTCAGCACGGGCAGCAGTTCGCCGGCCGTGCCGACGACTTCGCCCGACGCATCCCGCACCGGCTGGTCGACCCACTCGAGCAGAGCCGCCTGCAACTGGTGGGTCTTGGTGGCGAAGACGAGAACGTCGTCGGTCGTGAGCTCGGCCTCCGCCGCGCTCGTGGCGACCGGCGCGTCGACGCGCACCTCGTCGTCGGGCGAGCGCAGCACGAGGCCCCCGGCCCTGATGGCCGCCGCGTTCTCGCCACGGGCGACGACGAGCGGGGGAATGCTGGTGTGCTGGGCGAGCCGCGCTGCGAGCGTTCCGCCGATGGCGCCGGTGCCGACGATGACATATCTCATCGGTGTCACTCTATGCACCGCGCGGGGTGAACGTCGGCGCACAGTGCTAGAACTGCCGCATGCCTGAACTGCCCGAGGTGCACGCGCTCGCCGCCGATCTCGACGCGCGCCTCAGGGGCCGGGTGGTCCGCCGCCTCGACATCCTCGCGATTTACGCGCTCAAGACCTTCCAGATCTCGCCCGACGCGCTCATGGGCCGCACCATCGCAGGCGTCACCCGTCACGGCAAGTTCCTCGACATCACGATCGGCGGCTCCGGCGACGGCTCCGGCGGCGGCGAGCCGGTCCATCTCGTGCTGCACCTCGCCCGCGCGGGCTGGGTGCGGTGGCGCGACGGCGAGCCCAAGACGAGCGCACGCCCCGGCCGCAGCCCGAAGAACCCGCTCGCCGCCCGCCTCGTGCTCGAGCCGGACGGCGCCGGTCTCGACATCACCGAGGCCGGCACCAAGAAGAGCCTTCAGCTGCACCTCGTGCGCGACCCGAACGACATCGAGCGCGTGCGCACCCTGGGCCCCGAACCGCTCGCCCCTGAGTTCACGAAAGACGTCTTCGCAGGCATCCTCGCGGCTGCGGGCAGATCGCAGATCAAAGGCGTGCTGCGCGACCAGGCGACCATCGCGGGCATCGGCAACGCATACAGCGACGAGATCCTGTGGGCGGCGAAGATGTCGCCGTTCAAGGCCGCCGCGATGACGGATGCCGAGAGCGACCGCCTCTACGACGCCCTGCAGTCCACCCTGCGCGAGGCGATCGCCCGCTCAGAGGGCCTCGCGGCGAGCGAGCTCAAAGCCGAGAAGCACGAGGGGCTGCGCGTGCACGGCCGGGCAGGCGAGGCGTGCCCGGTGTGCGGCGCCACCATCCGCCAGGTGATCTTCCACGACTCGAGCCTGCAGTACTGCCCGGGCTGCCAGACGGGCGGCAAGATCCTCGCCGACCGGGTCCTCTCGCGCCTGCTGAAGTAGCGGAGCGGGCCGGGAAACGGCGCACGCGCACGATCGGCCGACGAACGCGGCGTAGCGTGAAGGGACGATGTCTACCGCCGGTTCAGCGCCCACGTCATCGTTGACGGACCCCGAATCCCGGATCGAGCTGCTCCGGCGCCCGATCGGGCGCCAGGTGCTCGCCGTCGTGGCCCTCTATGCGGTCTCGCGCGTGTTCTCGACGGTGCTGCTCGGCATCGGCATGCTGGTCGTCGTGGCGCACGGCTGGCACCTGCCCTGGCTCACCGAGACGCCGTCGTTCGAGCTGACGCCGCGCGGCTGGTCGCCGCACCTTCCGAGCTTCACCGATATCTCCGCCATGTGGGACAGCGCCCACTACGACTCGATCGCCCGCCACGGCTACCCCAGGGTGCTGCCCCGCTCGGCAGACGGCACGATCGCTCCCAACAGCTGGGCGTTCCTGCCGCTGTACCCGCTGCTCGTCGGCGCGGTGCAGTGGGCGCTCGGCACCGGGTTCGCGGGCACCGGCGTGGTGGTCTCGATCGTCTTCGGCGGCGCCGCGACGGTGATGCTCTATCTCGTGGTGCGCGACCGGGTCGGCCAGCGCAGCGGCTGGTTCGCGGCGACCCTGTTCGCGTTCGGCCCGCTCGCCTTCGTGCTGCAGCTCGCCTATGCCGAGAGTCTGTTCCTCTTCCTGTTCTTCTCGGCGCTCTATCTCATGCAGCGGCGGCGGTACGGCTGGCTGCTCGTTCCCGCCGTGCTCGCCGCGTTCGCGCGCCCCGGCGCCCTGGCGCTCACCCTCGCGCTCGCCATCGTCTTCGTCGTGCGCTGGTGGCGGCGGGCTGTGGATGCCTTCCCCGTGGCCGAGCGCGTGAGACTCGCCATCGCGGTGCTCGTGACCGGCCTCGCCGGCAGCGCGTGGCCGGCGATCGCCTGGGCGGCCACGGGCGTGCGGAACGCGTACACCGCCACCGAGCTGTCGTGGCGCGACGGATTCCTCGGCCACACCGACTTCAAGCCGTTCACCGCCTGGTTCGAGCTCGGCTGGCGCTACCTCGGGGTCGTCGGGGTACTCATCATGGTCGCGGCGGTGGTGCTGCTTGCGCTGTGGGTCGGCAGGCGGGGCATCCGCTCGCTCGGCGTCGAGATCCTCGCGACGTGCGTGTCCTACGCTCTGTACCTGCTCGCCGTGTTCATGCCGCAGCAGAGCGTGTTCCGGGTCGCGATTCCGCTCGCGCCGCTTCTGGGCGACCGCGGCATCGTCGATCGCCCGTGGTTGCGGCGCACGCTGCTCGCCGTCGCGATCGCCGCGCAGCCCGTGTGCGTGGCGGTGCTGTGGTTCTACGCGAACCCGTGAGCCGCGGCGCTCAGACCGCCGCGCGGATCGCCGCGACGAGTTCGGCTTCGCGCCCGACCAGGTCGTCGAACCAGGCGACGGGGGCGAACGCCTCGAGCTCGTCGCGCGGGTGACCGCCCGTGCCCACCGCGATCCAGGGAATGCCGGAGCCGACCGCGCAGGCACCGTCGTTCACGGTGTCACCGACGATGACGGCGCGCGGATGCCGCGCCCGAGCGGCCTTCGCCATCTCGACGCGGTCCGCCCACTCCCGGCCGAAATACGCAGCATCCCAGTCGAAGAGGCTGACGTCGAGCCCCGCCGACTCGAGCTTCATGCGCGAGACAGGGCGGCCGTTGCCGGTCAGCACCGAGTTGACGAGGCCTGCCTCGGCGATAGCGGCGATCGCCTCGGCCGCGCCGGGAATCGCCACGCGCGGCACCTCGAGGAGGTGATCGACGTAGAGCCGGTCGATGGCGGCCTCGAGCGCGGCGAGGTCGTCGGGCACCGGCATCCCCGCATTCTCGAACAGGCGCCCCCACACCATGCGCTCGGTCGCGCCCGCGCCGAAGCCGGGCCGCTCGAGATCGACGCCGAGCACCTCGCGGATCGCGCGCATCTGCATGCGCGAGCCCTCGCCGCGCGTCTCGTGCACGAGCGTGCCGTCGATGTCCCAGAGGACGACGGGCCTGCTCGCCGGCGTGCGCGCGTCGTGGGGGCGATCGGGTGCGGGGTCGGATGCCTGATCGGGGAAGCTCACACGACCAGCTTTTCACCCGGCGGCATCCGGGTCGTCTCGGCGGCCTCACCCGCCCTCGATTTGGGCGGCGCGGTGTGCCCCTGTTATCCTTTTCAGGTTGCGCCCGCGCCTGTAGCTCAATGGATAGAGCATCTGACTACGGATCAGAAGGTTGGGGGTTCGAGTCCCTCCAGGCGCACGTTGTGTTGAGACAGCAACAGTGAGAAGCCCCGGGAAACCGGGGCTTCTCGCGTAGCTGCGCCTAACCGTAGTGCATCGAGAGGTGCCGAAATACGGCGCCCGATTACCGGCTCGGCACCTGATGGCGCAAGGCTCTGCCGGGCCGCCCGGGCACCGTGGCACACTCGGCGAGATGGAGATCCCCTTCGCAGAATCCGCACGTTCGACGGTCGGCCTCGAGTGGGAGCTGATGCTCGCCGACGGCGAGACCGGCGGCCTCGTGCCCGCCGCGCCCGGCATCCTTCAGGTCCTCGACGGCGGCGAGAAGATCACCGCAGAGCTGCTCACGAACACCATCGAGCTGACCAGTGACCCGCGCGAGCGCATCGCCGACGCGATCGACGACATCCGCGGCCGCGTCGACGCCGTGCGGAACCAGGCCGACAAGCACAACGTCCGGCTGCTGTCGTCGGGCAGCCATCCGTTCGCGAAGTGGCAGGACCAGAACATCACCGAGAAGAGCCGCTACCGCACCCTGATCGACCGGGCGCAGTGGTGGGGCCGGAACCTGATGATCTGGGGCATCCACATGCATGTCGGCGTCGACGACGGGCGCAAGGTCATGCCGATCATCGGCCAGCTGACCAAGTTCCTGCCGCACTTCGAGGCGCTGTCGGCGTCGAGCCCGTTCTGGGCGGGCGAACAGACCGGGTATGCCTCGAACCGCGCACTCGTCTTCCAGCAGCTGCCGACGGCAGGCCTCCCGTGGGAGCTTCCCGACTGGGCGGGCTTCGAGGGCTACGTCGACGACCTCATTCGCACGGGGGTCATCAGCGAGGTCACCGAGCTGCGCTGGGACATCCGCCCCGCCCCGCGGTGGGGCACGATCGAGCTGCGCGCCTGCGACTCGGTGAGCAACACCTTCGAGTTCGGCGCGCTCGCGGCGCTCGCGCAGTGCCTCGTCGAGTGGTTCTCGCGCCGTCTCGACGCGGGCGAGGAGTTCGAGCCGCTGCAGCCCTGGTACCACCGCGAGAACAAGTGGCGCGCGGCGCGCTACGGCATGGACGTCGAGGTGATCGTCGACCGCGCGGGCCGCGAGTCGAAGGTGGCCGACCACCTGCGCGAGGTGCTGCCTCAGCTCGAGCCGATCGCCGATGACCTGGGATGCCGCGCAGAGCTCGCCGCCCTGCACACGATCCTCGAGCTCGGCGCCGGCTACCAGCGCCAGCTGTCGGTCGCGCAGCGCCATGACGGCGACCTCACCGCGGTCGTGAAGCACCTGATCGCGGAGTTCGACGCCGAGCGCCCGCTGCCCGTTCGGTAGCGTGGCCGCCTGATGACAGAACAGGTCAACACCAGTACGGCACCGGACGACCTCACCGCGCAGACCGTCGAGCTGCTGCGCGAGCTGATCCGCAACGCATGCGTCGCCGACGGCTCGCCCGACTCGGGAGGCGAGGCGCGCAGCGCGGCGACGCTGCAGCGCTTCTTCGAGGGCAGCGGCGTCGAGACCGAGCTCGTCGAGCCGCACCCCGGCCGCGTCTCACTCGTCGCGACACTGCCCGGCACCGACCCCGACGGGCCGAGCCTGCTGCTGCTCGGCCACACCGATGTCGTGCCGGCCGGCCGGGGCTGGACGCACGACCCCTTCGGTGCCGAGATCGTCGGCGAGGGCGAGGGCGAGAGCGCCGAGATCTGGGGCCGTGGCGCCCTCGACATGCTGCACCTCACGGCCGCCTACGCGGTCGTGCTGCGCGCGCTCGCCAGGAGCGGAAGACGCTTGCGGGGTCGCCTCGTGTTCGCCGGGGTCGCCGACGAGGAATCCGGCGGGTTCTACGGCGCCCAGTGGCTCATCGCGAACCGGCCCGAGCTCGTGAAGGTCGACGCCGTGCTCAGCGAGACGGGCGGCATCCCGCTCGCCGTCGGCGGCGAGGTGCGCGGGGTCACGGTGACCGTGGGCGAGAAGGGCATGTCCGGTCGCCGGCTGCGCGTCCCGGGGCATCCCCGGCACGCCTCGACGCCGTGGGGCGCCGACAACGCGGTGATCACGGCGGCCTCGGCCATCACGCGCATCGCCGAGCAGGCCGCCACCGCGCAGATCGACGACCTGTGGCCGCAGTACGTCGCGGCGCTCGACGTGCCCGACGAGGTGCGCGCCGCGCTCACCGACCCGGAACTCATCGACGCTGCGCTGCCCGAGCTCGGGCCGATCGCGGGGCTCGCGCACGCGGTGACGCACACGACCTACTCGCCCGACATCGTGCGCGGCGGCGACAAGCTCAACGTGGTTCCGCAGAGCGCGCACGTCGACCTCGACATCCGCACCCTGCCCGGCGTGTCGGCGGCCGACGTCGATGAGCATCTGCGCACCGCGCTCGGCCCGCTCGCCGCGCGCGTGAGCATCGAGCCGCTCGGCAGCGAGTCGCCCGCGAGCCGGTCGCCGCTCGAGACCCCGCTCTATGAGGCGCTCTGCGAGGCCGTCGAGGCGGCGTACCCGGCGGCGAAGGCCGTGCCGGTGATCGCCCCGGGCGCGGCCGACAGCCGGTACTTCCGCCGGCTCGGCATCCCCGCCTACGGCTTCGGGATGTTCTCGCCGCGCTGGCGCCACGCCGACTTCCGGCACCTCGTGCACAGCGTCGACGAGCGTGTCGACGTCGCGACCGTCGATCTCGCGGTGCACGCGATCGAGCGCGTCGTGCGGCGCGTGCTCGGGTA
>NZ_JBLRDT010000054.1:0-15208 GCF_057512245.1 Gryllotalpicola sp. CP2-P1 | reverse complement strand
AGGAGGCCGGCCACTGAGCCGCCTCCGACATAGATCACGTCTTGCGACAGCAGGGTCTCCCGGAGGTCCGCCACGTTCGGTTGCGGCAGGACGGTCACGACCGTGACTTGCACGTCGGTGCCGGCAAAGGCTTTGGAAACCATGGCGGCGTCCTGGACGCGGTCACCCTTCGCGGTGCCCAGATAGGCCATGCGCGTTGCTGCAGGACGGGTGCACCGGTCGATCGCTGCGCGCACGAGCGGTCCCAGCGTCCAGTCCCCTCGGGCATCGAGTCCGAAGCCGGTCGATGCGGCAAGAATCCTCCGGGCCGGCATGAGTCACACGCTAGCGGGCAACTCCGACGCTAGCCACGGGACCACGAATCCAACGGCCATCGACGCCTCAGCGATGTCGCGCAAGCCGGTCCATCGGCGTGCATCCCATCGAACTGCACGGAAGGGATCGGCTTCCGAGCAGTGAGATGCCCTCCGGCGTGTGTTCGCGTTGCCTCGCCGCGGGCAGGGCAGTCTGGGTTCGTGTACGTGCGGTTCGAGGCGCTGAAGAAGAACTCACGTGGCATCGCCCCCGGCGTTTTTGCGTTGGCTAATGGACTCGCCCATTCCGGCGCGTTGAGCGACGAAGACTTCGCCTGGTGGCGAGCCAACAATGACTGGATGAACGGCGCTTACACAGACCCAGGCATCATCGACTCAAAGCTCTTCGATCGCGAGATCCATCCCCACACGCAGTGCTGGTTCAAGCTCGGCGGCGACATCGAGCACCTGCTTCTGCGAACTCGTGAATACCTTGAACTGCTAAATCGTTACGGCGTTGATTGGGTGGAACGTCGGTCAAGCGCCCCCGGGCCGATTCTCTATGAGGACGAATACCAGATCGTCATCGACGCGATAGGTTTCGTGGAAGCGCGCTGAGCCATCGGTCACCGCACAGTCAGGCGTCCCACGGCTCTGCGGTGAGGTGGGGCCATCGCTCGACGTACTGGCTCACTTTGGTCTCATACACGTGTCCAGGGGCAAGCCGTCTGTTCGGTCTCATGCGGATCGACAGCGTGTCATCGAGGCCGAACGGGGCGTAGAGGTCGGGATGCTGGCCGTCGCTGGTGATTGCAACACAGCATGCCGTCGCGGCGAACGCGTCGACCGCGTCGCGGGCGCTGGTGAACGGTTCGATCGCCTTGCCGAACTTCTGCTCGTACCAGAGGTGAACGCGGGCTTCATTGCGAATCTCGATCGGCGCCGCAAGGTCAGCGAAAAGATCGGCGACGGCGCGGATCACCTTGTCCTCGGCCTCCCAGCTCAGATCGGAGTCGTCGAAGTAGAAGATGTCGTAGTCCTTGATTCCATACCCAGGCTCAAGTCCGGACTTGGCATTCCACACGTTCTGGACTACGGCCCCGGCCGTCAACCACCACTCAGTGAGCCCGAGAACCGGCGTCCGCTCAAGAATCGCGGCGCACACCGGGTCCGCGAGCGTTGCCTCGATCACATAGTCCCGGTCAGAAGAGCGCACATCGAAAGCATGCCACCGAGCCCTGCCGCTGCGAGCAATCGTTGAACGAAAGCCGGTCCGTCAGCGGGCATCTCGCGATGTTGTGCAGTACCAGTGCTTGGTACTCTCGTCGTATGAGCCTGAACACCTCGATCAGCCTGGATGACCATTTCGCGAGCTTCCTCGCACGGGAGGTCGAGGCCGGGCGCTACCGCAGTGCCAGCGAAGTGGTCCGGGCGGGACTGCGCCTCCTGGAAGACCACGAGACACAGATGGCGGCCCTGCGTGCGGCGCTCATAGCCGGCGAGGAGAGCGGGCAGGCGGAGCCGTTCGACTTCGACGCGTTCATCGCCGCGAAGAAAGCATGACGACGTACTGGCTCACGCCAGCGGCGCAACACGACCTGTCCTCGATCTGGGACTACACGGAAGAGACCTGGGGGCCGCAGCAGGCAGAAACCTACCTCGGTGAAATCGGGATGGCGTTCGAGCGCATCACCAGGGACCCGGATCGAGGACGCGCCTGCGATGAGCTCCGCGCGGGATACCGGCGATACGCGATCGGCAGCCATCTCGTGTTCTACGTCGTGGGAGATGGCGGCCGCGTCAATATCATCCGGATACTGCATCAGCGGATGGACCCGACTCGGCATATCTGACAGCCCGGAGCGCCCCGATGTAAGGGATCCAGCACGCAAGCGGATCCACTTACGGGCGCTGCGCGGGAGGCTCGCGAGCTTCGTCAACGGCCTGCGTCTCGGTGGGAGGCAGGCTCTTGTCGTCGACTACGGTCGCATTGAGGATCGCGATCCGCATTGTGATCGAGTGATCGTCGCAGAGCACTTCGCGTGCCAGCCTCGCGGCGTGAGAGAGGACTGGGTTTTCCTCGACGGCTTTACGGAGGCGATCTTGCGGCACGCCGAGCTCGTGCAGCAGGTTCAGGACCACAACACCCGCGGTGACCTCCGCGACCGCGTGCAGATGCTCGAGGTCGTTTTCAGCGGTACCGACGTGTGCCAGGTTGTTGCGCGCATCCTTCGCCGCCTTCGCCCATACGGCAGGGTCGTGCACTAAGCGTTGGCCGGCGACTCCAACTCGCTCGACCAGTTGAAGTAGACGCTCCTTTAGTGTTGGCACGTTCGAATGCTCATTGAGGCGGTCCGCGAGCCAGGTCTTCCGCTCGGGCGGTACGGCTTCGAGGATCGTCTTGCGAATTCGCTTGAACTCGTCTGGCGGGATCGGAGGCGCAGGCTCCAGGGCACGGTGCATCGATTCCGCGGCAGCGACCGCAGTCACCACCCGCGTTTCTATGTATCCGGTCCTCACGTACCTCAGTCCGAGGATCATGCTGCGGGCGGCCGCGAAGGTATCGCGCACCTCGAGCCAACGCGGGAGCAGTTGCTCAAACGGCACGTCGTCGAGCGTCAGGACGTAATTGCGCGGGTCAAGTGCTTTGTCGTTCGGCTTCGGCTTGACCACCCTGATTCTGTAGATGTCGACCTCGTGCGGATGACCTTGCATTGGGTGGCCCTCGGGCCAATCATCCGGCTTCGATGGAAAGTAGACGCGCATGCTGACAATGCCGCACGCCCGAAGGGTCGACAGAGACATCAGGTCGGCCATACCGTCCAGCAGCTCGGTCCAGTATTCGAGCGGCTGCGGCTCCTCCCTCTCGAACCTGATCACTTGACTCTCCTGCACGCGAGTGAGCGTGCGAGAGCGGGACAGCTCCGAATACGGCTGCCATGAGAAATGGCTCAGCTTGACAGTCAGCGGCCCCGCTTCGACCGAAAGCGGCGAGAGACGGCTGAGACGAATCTCGCCGCTCACTGAGTCAGGATCCGAACCCCAGTGGTGCGTTTCCTCAATACCGGAACGCCGAGACCACACAGTGAGATCTTCAACATGAGCCGAGGCGGCCACGAATGCCGCCTCATCGGGATCGTCCATGTAGACGCCCACAAGCCCGATACTCGCCCTTAGTTCTAGCTTGGCAGGAGGGCCGAACAGCCCGCCGAAGCCGTGCGACCTCGCCGTGACAACGCCAACGCCAAGTAGTGTGATCGCTTCTCCATCGCCCGTGCCGAGAACCATCTGCCACTGTTTCAACTCGTCCGTGACAATCGTTGACCCATTTTCGCCGGGATGCGTGACTTGGTAATCCCAGCCACCAATCAGGCGAAGCCGGAGCCCCTCATCCGGCGAGAACGACAGCACCCCGGGTACTTTCGTGTTCGGGTCATCGGGAAGCCACCATTCGCCGGTCCAGTCGCGGGCCTCGTTCAACGGAGATTCGGTCACCCGCTCATCTTGACGCTCGGGGACGACATTGAGACGGATTCCGTGGTCGCAGCCTGCCTGCCACGCCTCCTTAGTGCGCCGAAAAGCAGCACTCGAGCCGCTCGTCTTCGTCAACGCAATGCCGCAATCAGGGATCCCCTATGCGCACCTGGGGTTCAGGTGCGTGAGAGGCTGCGGCCATGACTTCAAGTGCAGGGCCGCGCACGTTGTACGTGTCCGATCTGGACCGGACCCTGCTGAGGTCAGATGGCTCGCTCAGCGCCGCGTCGGCGCGGTTGTTGAATGCCGCGATCGATGGCGGCGCACTGTTCACCTACGCAACGGCAAGATCGTTTCTGAGTTCCAGAAGAGCGACCAAAGCTCTGCGCCTGAGGCTGCCGTTGCTCACGTACGGCGGAACGATCACCGCAGATCCCGACACCGGCCAGCCGGCGGACCTTCGACTCCTAGGCGCGACGACCGTGCAGGCGACGCTCCGGCTCTGCGACGACGCGCACGCGACAGCCGAGCCCATCATGCACACCTTCGAGGACGGCCGAGATTGGATCCGTTGGCGCCCGGAACGGATGACCCTCGGCGTGCAAACATTCCTGGCCTCCCGCTCCAGCGACCCGCGCCTGCGACCAGCGACGGCGGACGATCCGCTCGACGCGGCATCGGTGTTCTACATCTCGATCCTCGCCCAGAATCCAGAGTTGACCGGGCTGCGCACCGCTCTGATCCCCGAGCTCGGCAGCGCGGCACACTTTCTCAGCGTCGACCCCGGCACCCCTGGCCTGGACTGGCTCGAGTTCCATCACGAAGACGGAACAAAAGCGAAGGCGATTCAGCGTCTCGCGTCAACGCTCGACGCCGATCGTCTCGTCGTCTTCGGCGACAACCACAACGACCTGCCCATGTTCGCCATCGCTGACGAGTCATACGCAGTCTCCAACGCGGTCCCCGCTGTACGGGACGCGGCCACACGGGTGATCAACAGCAACGACGAGGACGCCGTTGCCCGCCGGATCACCGCGGATCGCCAGACAAGCTCACGAACGTAACGGGGTCCGTCAGCGGGCTCGGGCGATGAACACCATGAGGGGTGAATCCGCGGCGAATACGTCGCGCTGCCAGTTCGCGTAGACCGCTTCGACGGCAAAGCCTGCCGCCTCAAGTTGATTCTCAATCGTCGCTCGGTCCCTGAACTGAAGCAGAAGCGTCTCCGTTACAGGCGTATCTGAATCCTCGAACAGGTTGTGATGCCGCACCACGACCGTGTCGGGAGCGACCTCGTCGACCTCGGTCCATTCAATAAGCGGCCCGTGCGCCGTCTCGCGCTCCGTCCGCTCGTGGGATGCCCAGCCCTCCCAGGCCCGCGCAGCTGGGTTGCGGCTTTCAAAGGCCACCAATCCGCCCGGGCTGAGCGCTTCCTTCAAGTCGGCCAGGGTGCGGGCCCAGTCGGCGTCGCCGATGTGCTGCGCCACGTTGCCGCTCATCACTGCGTAGTCGAAGCGGCGCGTGGGAATGTTGCGGCTGTCGCCGGCGATCCACTCAACGCCTTCCCCTCCTGCTCTGCTCCGCGCGTAAGCGAGCATGTTGGGTGAGGGGTCGATGCCGACGACCGTGCGCCCCGCCTTCGCGAACGTGACGGTCAGGATGCCGGTGCCGCAGCCGAGATCGAGGATGGATGCCGCGCCGATCTCATCCGCGAGGGCGCGGAAGAAATCGTGATCGGGCCCGTCAGGGTTTTCCTCGTCGTACAAGTCGACGAGTCGTACGTCGTAATCGGCCACGCACCGAGCATATTTGCGTGCCGCAACCGCTCTGGCCGGCGCCCTCAAGCCGATCCCTCATCGCGCGGGGTCGCGCGGAAACGGCTCTCGCACGGCCGCGGTTTGTATCAATGCCCGTTTACCCCGCCCGCTGAAGATGCCCGCACAGGCACCTCAACTGCAACGGCACAGGTGAGCGCCGCCCGCGCTACACCGCGCGCGAGCTGCCCCCGTCGACGCGGATGTTCTGGCCCGTGATGTAGCTCGCCTCGTCGCTCGCGAGGAACCGCACGACCCGGGCGATCTCCGCCGTCGCGCCGGCCCGACGCAGCGGAATGCGGGCGGTCCACTCCGCCGGCACCGTGCTCGGGTCCGGCTTCGTGAAGCCGGGCAGCACGTTGTTGATGCGGATGCCCCGCGGGCCGTACTCGTCGGCGTAAAGCTTCGTGAACGAGGCGAGACCCGCGCGGATCGTCGCGGAGACCGGGTAGTTCGGGTTCGGCTCGAACGGCGAGCTGGTCGAGATGTTGACGATCGAGCCGCCGCCGGCCTCGAGCAGGTGCGGCGTGACGATGCGCGCCATGCGCACGACGTTCAGCAGGTAGAGCTCGAGGCCGTCCTGCCAGTCCTGGTCGGTGAGCTCGAGGATCTTGCCCTTCGCGGCATGGCCCGAGCAGTTCACGACCGTGTCGACGCGGCCGTACTCGGTGACGGCGAGGTCGACGACGGCCTGCAGATCGTCCACCGAGCGGTTCGAGCCGTCGAGGCCCACGCCGCCGAGCTCGCGGGCGAGCGCCGCGCCCCGGCCAGAGGGTGACATCGCCGCGATGCGGTACCCGGCCGAGGCGAGCTCGGTGGCGCACGCGGCGCCGATGCCGGAGCCGCCCCCGACCACGATCGCGACCTTCTGGGCATCCGTCATTGCTTCTTCTCCTTCTGCTGCGAGGCGTTCTGCGCGGCGCCGAGCTTCGCGTAGTGCTCGGTCAGCAGGTCGACCGCGAGGGTCGACAGCTCGGCGAGCTGGTCGAAGTCGACGTCATCGCCGGCGGCCGCCGAGATGTACAGGCCCTCGATCAGAGCGCGCCCGAACGCCACGATCTTGCGCGGCAGCTCGGGGTCGGCCGCGAGCGCCTCGGGCGGGAACTGCCCGCCGACCTGCGCGAGCGCCGTGTCGAGCATCTGCCCGCGGATCTCGAGGTACTTCTTGCGCGCCTCGTTGTCGGACAGGCGCTTCTCGAGCGCGAGGATCAGGCCGATGATCCAGAACGTGTCCTTGACGTGCCCGCGCTCGGATGCCGGAGCAGCGGACCCCGCGATCGACGCGCGCAGCAGCTGCTGCTGCGTCTGGCCGGCCACGGTCTCGCGCCATTGCTCGAAGCAGTAGTCGAGCAGCGCGGCGAACAGCTTCTCTTTATTCTCGAAGTGCCAGTAGACCGAGCCGATGGGCAGGCCCGAGACGCGGCTGACCTCGGCCATCGTCGTGCCCTCGTAGCCCGCGTTCAGGGCCAGTTCCATGACGGCGTCGAGAATCGCCTTCTCGTTCTCGGGAGTCGTGTAGTGCACGTTCTTGCGCTTCGCCACGCTTCGCAACCCTTCCGCATCGGTCCGTCGTTTTGAAGAAGGACCTCTTGACGCGTCGTCGAATCACGATATACGTTCCCTGCATTCAAGAATGTTGGTTCTAGAACCGGCACACCACAAAAGGATGCCGCGGCCTCGGCCCGGATCTCCCCCACACCCACCCGACTCGAGACCCCGGTCCACACCGTCGTGCACCGGCACCGCAAAGGAGCGGCACGGAGTCTCCGTCACAGCGATCTCGTGCAGAGAGGCACACATGAAGATCTCCGAATTGATCGCCGGCTCGAAGATGAGCCGGTTCCAGATCATCGCCATCGTCGTCGCCATCGTGCTGACAGTCATCGACGGCTACGACAACGCCATGATGGTGTTCGCCGCGCCGTACGTCACCAAGGAGTTCTCCTCGTCGGAGAGCCTCATCGGCGTCGTCATGTCGGGCGCGCTCATCGGCATGGTCGCCGGCTCGATCCTGATCGCGCCGATCGCCGACAAGCTCGGGCGGCGGCTCATCGGCATCATCGGCACGGTGGTCGTGACCATCGGCATGGTGATCGCGCCGCTCGCCCACAACCTGCCGACCCTGCTGACGGGCCGCATCGTGACGGGCGTCGGCCTCGGCATGCTGCTGTCGGTCGTGGGCGTCATCGCCGCCGAGTACTCGAACCGGCGCGTCTACCCGATCGTGATGTCGATCTACGCCGCCGGCATCAACATCGGCGCCGTGCTCGGCGCGGTGCTCGTCGGCCCGCTGCTGCCCGAGCACGGCTGGCGCTATGGGTTCTGGATCGGCGTGGTGTTCTCGGTCATCGCGATCGTCATCGCGACCGTCGCCTTCCCCGAGTCGATCTCGTGGCTGGCGGCGCGTCGCAAGCCGGGCTCGCTCGACCGCCTCAACCGCACGCTCGGCCGCATGGGGCACGCGCCGCTGCCGCTGCTGCCCGACGACCAGCTGCCCGCGCGCGACCGTCGCGGCGCGCTGCGCACCGTCTTCTCGTCGAAGCTCGTCGCGCAGACCCTGCTGCTCGTGCTCGGCAACATCGCGCTGCTCGTCTCGTTCTACTTCGCCAACTCCTGGGCCCCGAACACCCTGGCCGAGACGACCCGGAACCCCGCGATCGCGGCGCCAACCACGCTGGCGCTCGGCCTCGGCGGCATCCTCGGAACGGTCGTGTTCGGCTTCATCTCGACCCGGGTCAGCCCGCGCGTGCTCACCCCGATCTTCCTGATCGTCGGTGCGGTCGGCATCGCGATCTTCGGCTCGATCGAGGCTCAGGTCGGCGGCGCGCTGACCGAGATCTTCGCGGCGTCGTTCTTCTTCAGCTCCGGCGTCGCGGGCTTCTACCAGATCGCGCCGCGCCTGTACCCGACGCTCGCCCGTGCGACGGGCTACGGAATCGTCACGGGCGCCGGGCGGCTCGGCGGCATCGCCGCGCCGATCCTCGCGGGTGCCGCGCTCGACGCGCACATCTCGGTGCCGGTCGTGTTCGTGATCTTCGCCCTGCCGCTCGTCGTCTCCGCGCTGTGCCTCGTGGTGCTCGTGGCCGTCGAATCGGTCCAGCGCCGGCACGACGGCTCGGCCGTGGCGGCCGACGACGGCTCGCTCGCCTCGCTGGCCAACTGACCCCTCTAGAAGTAAGGAAGCAGCAATGACGCTCGCAGTGGCAGCCCTCTCCCACGCCCCCTCCTTCGGGAACGTCGACCCGGGCGGGTCGACCTTCGCCGAGATCCAGTCGGCCATCGGCGAGGTCCAGGCCTTCGTCGCGGACTACGACCCCGAGGTGGTCGTCGTCTTCGGCCCCGACCACTTCAACGGCCAGCTCTATTCGCTGATCACCCCCTGGGCGATTGGCGCGCAGGCCGAGGGCATCGGCGACTACAACACGACAGAGGGGCCCCTTCCCGTCGACGGCGACACCGCCCGCGACCTGCACGTGCGCGTGCTCGAGCAGGGCATAGAGATCGGCCGCTCCGAGCGCATGAAGGTCGACCACGGCGTCGTGCAGCCGCTCGACTTCGTGTTCGGCAAGAACTTCACGCAGCCGATCGTCCCCGTCTTCGTGAACTCGATCGGCCTGCCGCTGACCCCGATGTACCGCGTGCGCGAGCTGGGCGAGGCCTTCGGCCGTGCCGCGCAGGAGATCGACAAGCGCGTGCTGTTCCTCGCCTCTGGCGGTATCTCGCACAACCCGCCGATCCCCCGCTGGAAGGGCGCCCCTGGAACCCTGCAGGAGCGCCTCATCGAGTACCACCCCTCGCGCGAAGAGCGCCTTGAGCGCGAGCAGAAGATCGTCACCGGAATCCAGGCGATCGCCGACGGCAAGGGCACGAGCGACGACCTGAACGAGGAGTGGGACACCCTGCTGCTCGACACGTTCCGCTCGGGCGACCTGAGCGCCGTCGACGGCTGGGCGAACGACTGGTTCATCGCCGAGGGCGGCTCGGCCGCGCACGAGATGCGCAGCTGGATCGCGGCCTACGCCGCCCTGTCGACCGCCGGGAAGTACCGCTTTCCGGTCGACCACTACTGGCCCGTCACGACGTGGAACGCCGGCTTCGGCATCCAGGCGGCGATCACGGACGCATGAGCGAGCTGGTGACGTTCTGGCAGGCGGTCGCCGACCTGCCGCACCGCCTCGAGTACGTCGAGGTCGGAGAGTGGCGCACGCGCGTGCTGCATGTCGGCAGGGTGGCGGATGCCGGCGCTGCGGATGCCGGCGCGGCGGATCCCGGGCAGGAGCGCCAGACCGTCGTGCTGCTCAACGGCACGAGCGGCCACATCGAGGCGTTCACCCAGAACATCCGCGCGCTGGCATCCGAGTACCACGTGGTCGGCTACGACTACCCCGGGCACGGATTCACCACGCTGAGCGACCACGACCTCGAGATCCCCGAATACGAAGAGCACCTGCTCGGCCTGCTCGACGCCCTCGGCCTCGATCGTGTGCACCTCGTCGGCGAGTCGCTCGGCGGGTGGATCGCGATCAAATTCGCGGCCCACCACCCCGAGCGCCTGCGCACGGTCGTGCTGAGCGCCCCCGGCGGCCGCGTGGTCGGCGAGGGCCAGGTCGACAAGGCGCAGTCGGTGAGCGTGCAGGCCGTCGCCGAGCCCACGTTCGAGAACGTCAAGAGGCGCCTCCAGGTCGTCATCCACAACCCCGAGAACATCACCGACGAGCTCGTCAAGGTGCGCCAGGCCGTCTACTCGCGGCCCGGCTTCGACGAGTCCATGCGGCACATCTCGGTGCTGCGCCAGCCCGAGGCGCGCTGGCGCAACCGGGTCACCGACGACGACTACGCCGCCATCCCCGTGCCGGCGCTGCTCGTGTGGACCGACCACGAGCCGACCGGCGGCCCCGAGGTCGGCGAGCAGCTCGCGGCCGCCATTCCCGACGGCGAGTTCCTGCTGGTCGCGGATGCCGCGCACTGGCCCCAGTGGGAAGGCGCGCCCGCCTTCAACGACCGCACGCTCGACTTCCTGAGGAGGAAAGGGTGACCACCACCACCGCACGCGAGAGCACGATCCAGCAGATCGCGGACGAGCTGTACCGCGCCCGCCGCGACGTCACCACGATCGACTACGTCAGCCCGCGCCTGCCCGACCACGATCTCGAGGCGGCCTACCGCATCTCGGGCATCGTCGCGGCGCGCCGTGAGAGCGAGCTCGGGGTGAAGCGGGTCGGCCGCAAGGTCGGCCTCACCAACCCGCTCGTGCAGCAGCGCGTCGGCGTGTTCGAGCCCGACTACGGGATCATCCACGACGACATGGTGTTCCCCTCTGGCATCCGCCTGCCCCAATCGCAGTTCAACTTCCTGCGCATCGAGGCCGAGGTCGCTTTCGCGCTCGCGCACGACATCGTCGAGCCCGACCTCGAGGTCATCAAGAACTCGATCGACTACATCACGCCCGCGTTCGAGATCGTCGACTTCCGCTTCCCCGGCAATGTGGGCGCGATCGTCGACACCATCGCCGACAACGCCGGCTGCGGCGGCCTCGTGCTCGGCGAGGAACGGCACCCCTACGGCGAGGTCGACCTCACGAAGGTCGAGATGATCATCACGACCGCCGACGGCACCGAGATCACCCGCGGCGTCGGCAGCAACGTGCTCGACGACCCGATCAACGCCGTCAAGTGGCTCGCCGAGACCGCGATCCGCACCGGCGAGCCGCTGCGTGCGGGCGAGCTGCTGCTTTCGGGGTCGATCGGCTACATCGAGCCGTGGCCCGCCGACGTCGAGTGCATCGCCACCATCACCGGACTGGGCCGCGTCACCGCGACCCTCGACTCCACGATCTAGAAGGAGAGACGGATGCCTGAGAGCTACGGCGTCGACGCCGCGACCCGCACCGAGATCGAGCAGCTGATCTCAGAGCTGCTGTACCGCCTCGACCACAACCTGGCCGACACGACCTGGCAGCTCTACACCGAGGACGCCGTCACCGTCGGCCCCCTCGGCCCGATGGAGGGCCGCGAGGCCATCAAGGCGTGGGGCGCGAAGCGCGCCCAGCAGACCGGCATCGTGGGGCGTCACTTCATCGGCGGTATCCGGCTCGCGTGGGAGCCCGCCGAGCAGGGCGCTGAGCTCACCGGCACCGTCGCGTACCTCACCTTCCGCGACGCCGCCGAGGACGTGCTGAAGCCCGCGAGCGTCGGCGAGTTCCGCGAGCGCTACCGCAAGGTCGACGGCGAGTGGCGGTTCGCCCGCCGCGAGATCGTGCCGATCTTCGGTGGCTCGAACGCGGCGGCGCATGCGAAGCGGCTGGCCGACGCCGAGGCATCCCAGTGAAAGCGGATGCCGCCGGGGCGGCGCGCGGCGTCGCGCACGCCCCCGCGCTGCTGCACCAGGCGATGGCCTCGCAGGCGGCGGCCGAGTTCGTGATGGCGTCGGGCTACGACGGCACGATCGTCGACCTGCAGCACGGTGAGATCGGCCTCGACGACGCGTGCCGCATGCTGCGGGCGATTCCCCGTGACCGCGGCGAGTACGCGTATGCCCGCGTCGGATCGATCGACGCGGGCCCCATCCTGCGCCTGCTCGATTCGGGAGCGCGGGGCATCATCGCCCCCACGGTCGAGACCGCGGCGCAGGCATCCGCTCTCGTCGCCGCCGTGAAATACCCGCCGATCGGCGGCCGCAGCCTCGGGCCCTCGCGACCCGCGCTCTACGCGGGCGAGTCGTACACGGAAGCGGGGAACCGCGCCGTCTCGGCGATCGCGCAGATCGAGACGCGCGCCGGGTACGAGAACGTCGACGAGATCCTCGCCACCCCGGGCCTCGACTCGGTCTACCTCGGGCCGGCCGATCTCGCGGTGAGCTATGGGCTGCCCGGCCACGGCGACTGGGGTGACGGCCCCGTGCGCGCGGCGCTCGTCGAGCTCGCCGCCAAGACTCGCGCCGCGGGGCTCACCTTCGGCAGCTACTGCGCCTCGCCGGCCTACGCGAAGGCGCTCATCGAGGACGGCCTCGTCGACTACGTCGGCCTCGGCATCGACCTCGTCTTCCTGAACCGCATGGCGCAGGACGCCATCACCGCGCTGAGGAGCGAATCATGAGTCACGCCGACGCCGACGTCGTCATCATCGGGGCGGGGCCGGTCGGCCTCACCCTCGCGAATCTGCTCGGGGCCGACGGCGTGCGCGTCGTGCTGCTCGAGGCCGCGGAAGAGCTCGTCGACTACCCCCGCGCCGTCGGCATCGACGACGAGGCGCTGCGCACCATGCAGACGATCGGGCTCATCGACGAGGTGCTGCCGCACACCGTGCCGAACCAGAAGATCTTCATGGTGAACGGCGACCGCGCGATCCTGAGCGAGGTCGACCCGCGCATCGACGAGTTCGGCTGGCCGCGCCGCAACGGCTTCGTGCAGCCGCTCGTCGACCGGGTGCTGCTCGCCGGTCTCGGGCGCTGCCCGACGGTCGAGGTGCGGTTCGGCGCCGAGGTCGTCTCGAGTGCAGAGTCGAACGGGGCCGTGACCGTGAGCTACCGCACCGCCGACGGCGGCGCGCACGAGGTGGTCGGAACCTATCTCGTCGGGGCCGACGGCGGCAGCTCGCCCACCCGCAAGCGGTTGGGGCTGAGCTTCGAGGGCGAGACGCGGGCCACGAAGGGCCTCGTCATCGACGTCAACAACGACCCCATCGGCACGCCGCACGCCGTATTCGGCGGCGACCCGAAGCGGGGCTACGCGACGATCCGGCTGCCGCACGGCATCCGCCGCTGGGAGTTCACGCTCTTCGAGGGCGAGGACGAGGCGCTCGCCCGCGACGACGCGTTCGTCTTCGGGCTGCTGCGCGACCACGTGCCCGACCCGGAATCCCTCGACATCATCCGCCGCCGCGTCTACACGCACCACGCGCGCGTGGCGGGCGCCTTCCGTGTGGGCCGCACGCTGCTCGCCGGGGATGCCGCGCATGTCATGCCGGTCGTCGGCGGGCAGGGCTGGAACTCGGGCATCCGCGACGCGCTCAACCTGGGGTGGAAGCTGTCGGCGGTCGTGCGCGGGCTGGCGGGCGACGGGCTGCTCGACAGCTACGAGTCCGAGCGGCTCGGGCACGTCAGCCAGATGGTCGCCATCTCGCTCAACATGGCGGAGGAGATGACCTCGCACGACGAGGAGTTCGCCCGCGAGCGCGATCGCGTGGCCGCCGCCCGCACACCCGAGGAGCGCGAGCGGGTCAAGAACCAGGCGTTCAAGCCGCAGCCGCACTACCTGAACGGCGTGGTCGTGACCGCACCCGCGCCGAGCTACAAGACGCTGCCGGCGCGCGAGGTGCCGAGCACGGCGGGCACGCTGTTCCCGCAGCCGCGGGTGCGCACGAGCGACGGCTGCGAGGTGCTGCTCGACCACGCGACCGGCCAGGGGTGGCGGGTCATTATGTGGGACAACGACCCGACCGCGTTCCTCGCTGGCCGCACCGCGGCGCTGCTCGCCCGGCTGGGCGGCACGCTGGTGCGCGCGGTGCCGACGACGCAGCTGCCGTGGGATCGGGCGCACACCGACGCGTCCGTCGTCGTGATCGGCGACGGCGGCGTGCTCAAGGACTGGTTCGACGCCCGCCCCGTCGGCGCCGTGATCGTGCGCCCGGACCACATCATCGCCGCCGAGTGCCTCGCGCAGGATCTCGACGCGACGCTGCAGCAGGTCTTCGCGGTCGTGCACGCGGCGCAGACGGGCGAGGCGCGTGGCGCGGCGGCCGTGGACCCGGCCCCGGCGATCGCGAGCTAGCTAGCCGGAGTCCCCTGCCGGAGTCCCCTGCCGGGGTCCCCCGCCGGGTTTTGCGCCCGGCACCGACGGCTGCGCCCGCGCGGGTGGGCGCAGCTGTCGGGCGCGGACGCACAAGTGCGCGACCGGGGGCGCAGGCCCACCGCTTAAGTGACGACCTGGGCGCAGACCCAACCGGCCCGGTCGCCAAGCGGCATCCTCTCGGGCGTAACGTGAACCCACACGACGAAGGGCGGGACACATGCCGGTTCTCTTGCAGCTCGACTCGTCTTCCGCGGGGGACGCCTCGGTCTCGCGCCGGCTGACCGCGGAGTTCGCCACCCGGTGGCGCGAGCGCGGCGCCGACCACACCGTCGTCAGCCGCGACCTGCACGCTGAAGCGCTGCCGCATCTGCCGCACGCCTCGCTGCACTGGCCGCCGCGGCTGCGGCCTGCCGGAGCGCCGGCGTTCCCCGAGGCAGAGACGCGCCAGAGCGCGCTGATCGACGAGCTGCTCGGCGCGGACGCACTCGTCGTCGGGGCGCCGATGTACAACTACTCGCTGCCGTCGACGCTCAAGGCGTGGGTCGACCACATCCACGTTCCGGGGCTGACCGCCCCCTTCGACGTCGACAGTCAGCCGCTGCGCGGGAAGACGGCCGTCATCGTCACGACGCGTGGGGCGATCTACGACCAGGGCTCCGCGACCGAGAACTGGGACCACACGGTGCCGCCGCTGCGGATCATCCTCGAGAGCGCGCTCGGCATGCGCGTCGAGACGGTCGCCGTGAGTCGCACCCTCGCGCTGAGCGTGCCCGCGATGGCCGGCGAGCGTGCGGCGTTCGACGCCGAGTATGCCGCGGCGCAGCGCGAGCTCGCCCGGC
>NZ_JBLRDT010000053.1:0-15528 GCF_057512245.1 Gryllotalpicola sp. CP2-P1 | reverse complement strand
GCCGCAGCAGCAGGCATCCGGCCCCACGTGTGGTGACGGATGCCTGCTGCTGCGGCTCGCGTCGAGTGGGCGCGCTCGGCGGCGGTGGTGTCCGCTGCGCGGGTCCGCTGGGCCGACGCATCCGCTCAGGCTCCTGCCTGCTGCGGGTGCGCCGCCTCGAGCGCGTCGAGCAGCTGCGGCACGATGAGGTTCACGTTGCCGCAGCCGAGCGTGATGACGAAGTCGCCGCGCTGCGCGAACTGCGCCGTGAAGTCGGCCGCCTGCTGCCAGTCGGCGATGAACGCGACCTTCGATGGGTCGCGGAAGCGCTCGGAGACCAGCGCGCCCGTCACCCCGGGAACCGGGTCTTCGCGGGCGCCGAACACGTCGAGCACGACGGTCTCGTCGGCGTACCGCTCGAGGGTGTCGGCGAACTCCTGCGCGAGGCGCTGGGTGCGGCTGTAGGTGTGCGGCTGGTGCACGGCGATGAGCCGCCCGTCGCCGACGACCGAGCGCGCCGCCTCGAGCACCGCCTTCACCTCGGCGGGGTGATGGGCATAGTCGTCGTAGACGCTCACTCCCCCGACGGTGCCGTGCAGCTCGAAGCGGCGGTGCGTGCCGCCGAATGCCTCGAGCGACGCGATCGCCGTCTCGGGGGCGACGCCGAGGGCGGTCAGCACGGCGAAGGCACCCGCCGCGTTGAGCGCGTTGTGCCGGCCGGGCACCCGCAGCCGCCCGCGGTAGCTCTCGCCGCGCCACTCGAGCGTGAAGGCGACCGGCCCCTCGGCCGTGATCGAGGTGACGCGCACGTCGGCGCCCTCGCTCTCGCCGAAGGTCACGACGTTCAGGTGCGAGATACGCGGTGCGACGGCGCGTGCGCCCGCATCGTCGGCCGAGATCACGACCAGCTCGCGCGCCCGGTCGGCGAAGGTCACGAAGGCGTCTTCGACGGCGGCATATGAGCCGTAGTGGTCGAGGTGGTCATCGTCGATGTTGAGGATCAGGGCGACGGAGGTGTCGTAGAGCAGGAACGAGCCGTCGGACTCGTCGGCCTCGATGACGAAGAGGCCGGACTCGCCGTGCCGCGCGCTCGTCTCGAGGCCCTCGATCACGGCGCCGTTGACGAAGCTCGGGTCGGCGCCCGCCGCCAGCAGCGCCGTCGAGATCATTCCGGTGGTCGTCGACTTGCCGTGCGCGCCGGCGACCGCCACCAGTCGGCTGCCGCGAGCGAGCCAGGCGAGCGCCTGCGAGCGGTGCAGCACGGGAATGCCGTGCGCGAGCGCGTATTGATACTCGGGGTTGTCCTGCCAGAGGGCGCCCGTGACGACGAGCGTATCGGCGTCGCCGACGTTGGCGGCGTCATGGCCGATGTGGATGCCCGCCCCGAGCTCGGACAGCGCGCGGGTGTACTCGCTCTCGGCCCGGTCGGAGCCCGTCACGGGAATCCCTGCGGCGAGGAACAGGCGCGCGACGCCGTTCATGCCCGACCCTCCGATGCCGACGAAGTGCGCCTTCCCGATGGACTCGGGCAGCGGCATCGACAGGTCGGGCTTGATCACGGGTTCCAGTATCTCCTTGCTGTGCTCGCGGGCAGGTCAGGCGGGCCCGGTCAGGCCTCGGCCGCCTTGATCAGGGCGACGAGGCGCTCGGCGCCGTCGCGGACGCCGACGGATGCCGCGGCCGCAGACATCGCCGCGATCCGCTCCTCGTCTTGGAGCAGCGGCAGCAGGTGCGCCTCGACCCAGTCGGGGGTGAACTCCCGGTCTTCGACGACGATGCCGCCGCCCGAGCTCACGACGTCGGCGACGTTGAAGCGCTGCTCGCCGTTGCCCACCGGGTAGGGCACGTAGACGGCGGGGATGCCGAGCGCGGTCAGCTCGCTGACCGTCGCGGCGCCGGCACGGCTCACGACGAGATCGCACGCGGACAGCGCCTGATCCATGTCGTCGACGTAGTCGACGAGGTGGTACCCCGGCAGACCGGGGTCGCTGAACTCGCGGGCCCCGCCCTGGATGTGCAGCACCTGGTACCCGGCGCCGAGGACGCGCTGCGCCGAGTCGAGCATGGTGCGGTTGACGCGGCGCGCGCCGAGCGACCCACCCGTGACGAGCAGCACGGGGCGGTCGTCGAGGCCGAAGCGCCGGCGGGCGCCGGCGCGCGCGACCGACCGGTCGAGCGCCTCGATCTCAGGGCGCAGCGGCATGCCGACGAAGCGGGCGTGCGGCAGCGGGGTGCCGCGGAAGGCGACACCCACGCTCTCGGTGAAGCGGGCGCCGAGCCGGCTCGCGAGGCCGGGCTTCGCGTTCGCCTCGTGCAGCACGAGGGGCGTGCGCGTGCGTCGTGCCGCGAGATAGGCCGGGGCCGCGGCATAGCCGCCGAAGCCCACGACGACGTCGATGCCGCGCTCGGCGATGAGCTTCTCGATCTGCTTCACCGCGGCCCACCAGCGGCCGGGGAAGCGCAGCGCGGCGGCGTTGGGACGGCGCGGGAACGGCAGCTTGGGGATCGTCGCGAGCTCGTAGCCGCGCTGCGGCACGAGGCGCGCTTCGAGGCCCTCTGCCGTGCCGAGCACCACGATCTCGGGGCCGCCTGCCGGGGCATCCGCCGCCGCATTCGCCGCGTGCAGCGCACGCAGCTTGTCTGCGGTCGCGAGCAGCGGATTCACGTGGCCGGCGGTGCCTCCACCGGCGAGAAGGTACGTCGTCACTGCTTAAGGCTAGCCCGGGCCGAGAGGCCGCCCCTGCGCGCGGCGCGGCTCTCCTCACGGGCGAACGAGAGCACGATGCCGAGGGCCGCGAGCGTCGAGATGAGGGCCGTTCCGCCCGACGAGATCAGGGGCAGCGGCACCCCGAGCGCGGGGAACAGCCCGACGACGACCGCGATGTTGATGATCGCCTGGCCGATGATCCAGACCGTGACGCCGCCCGTGACGGCACGGGCGAACACCGTGTTCGCCGAGCGGATGATGCGCAGCAGCACGAACGCCAGTGCGACGAACAGCAGCAGCACGAGCACGGCGCCGACGAGGCCGAGCTCCTCGGCGGTGACCGAGAAGATGAAGTCGGTCGACGACGCGGGCAGCCAGTTCCACTTCGACTCGGAGTTGCCGAGCCCGACGCCGAAGATGCCGCCGTTCGCCATGCCCCACTGACCCTGCAGCACCTGATAGCCGGAGCCGTTCGGGTCGGCCGCCTCGGGGTGCAGGAACGCCTGGATGCGGTCGACGCGGTTCTTCGTCGAGAAGCCCAGCACGAGGGCGCCCGCGGCCCCGGCCGCACCGACGAGCAGCAGCTGCCACAGCGGGATGCCCGCGAAGAACAGCGCTCCGATCAGCACCAGCCCGACGATCATCGTCGTGCCGAGGTCGTTGCCCTTCATGATCAGGAAGAGCGGCACCAGGCTGATCAGGATGACCGGAACGAGCGCCTGCCCGATCTGCGTCATGCGCGCCTGCTTGCGCGTCAGGAACATGCCGAGCCACAGCACGAGCGCGATCTTGATGAGCTCGGAGGGCTGGAACAGGATCGGCCCGAGCCTCAGCCAGTTCGTGTTGTTGTTGATGCCATAGCCGAGCGGTGTGAACACCACGAGGCACTGCAGCGCGCACGCCCCGAGCAGAGCGAGCCACGCCCATTTCTGCCAGAACCGTGCGGGGATGCGCGAGACCACCAGCATCATCGGAACGCCGATGATCGCGTAGAGGCCCTGGTTCATGAACTTCGCGAAGAAGCTCGAGCCGTCGGCGTGCGAGGCGACGTAGGACGACGACAGCACCATGAGCAGCCCGAACGCGACCATGAAGAGCGTGAGGCCGAGCAGCATGAAGTAGTTGGCGGATTCCGCCTCGAATGCGCGCCCGAGCGAGATGCGCGCCGTGTGCATCGCGCCGCCCGTTCGGGCGCCGGCGGAGAACCGCGGCACCCTGCGCTGGCCGGCTTGCGTAGTCACCTGGCCATCCTCACAACGGATGCCCGACCTCTCGGCTCGGCGCGCCGAGCTCATCCCTTCAAGACCGCTGAGAGCGCCCTTCACCCCGCGAGATGCTTGCGGACCGCCTCGGCGAACTTGTTGCCGCGGTCGGCGTAGTCCGCGAACTGGTCCATCGAGGCAGCGCTCGGGGCGAGCAGCACGGTGTCGCCGTCGTGGGCGACGGATGCCGCGAATCGCACGGCCTCCTCCATGACGCGCTCTCCCCCGGCAGCCCCGGCTTGCGCGACATCCCCCGTCACTTCGAACAGCGGCAGCTCGGGCGCGTGCTTCTGGAACGCGGTGCGCAGCTCGTCGCGGTCGACGCCGATCAGCACGGCGCCCCGCAGCCGCACGACGTGCGCGGCCACCAGCTCGTCGACGTCGACGCCCTTGAGCAGGCCGCCGACGATCCACACCACCGACGGGAACGCCTTCAGCGAGGCATCCGCCGAGTGCGGGTTCGTCGCCTTCGAGTCGTCGACCCAGGCGATGCCCCCGGCGACCGCGACGGTCTCGATGCGGTGCGCATCGAGACGGAAGGTCTTCAGCGCCTCGTGGATGACGCCGGTCTCGACACCGAACGACCGCGCCAGGGCCGATGCCGCGAGGATGTTCGCCACGACATGCGGGGCGCCGAGCCCGGCGGCGGCGAGCTCGTCGAGCGTCGTCAGCTCGAGCGCCGTGTGGTGCCGCTCATCGAGGAAGGCGCGGTCGACGACGATGCCCTCGATCACGCCGAAGTCGCTCGGCCCCGGCACGCCGAGGCCGAAGCCAATGGCTCGGGCGCCCTCCTCCACGTCGGCGTCCTCGACCATCCTCATGGTCGCCTCGTCGGCCTTGTTGTAGACGCACGCGACCTTGGTGTTGTCGTAGACCTTCGCCTTCGCGGCGCGATACGCCTCGAAGGAGCCGTGCCACTCGAGGTGGTCCTCTGCGATGTTGAGGCACACGCTCGCGTACGGGTGCAGCTCCCCCGCGGGCCCGTGGCCGTAGCCCTGCCCGTTGATGCGGTGCAGCTGGTGGCTCGACAGCTCGATCACAAGCACGTCGAAGCCCTGCGGGTCGCGGATCGCATCGAGCACGGGAACGCCGATGTTCCCCGCAGGCGCGGCCCGCAGCCCCGCCGCTGCGAGGAACGTGGCCGTGAGCTGCGTCGTGGTGGTCTTGCCGTTGGTACCGGTGATCGTGATCCACTCGGCCGGCGATCCGTCGGGGCGCACGACCTTGTCGCGCAGGCGCCAGGCGAGCTCGATGTCGCCCCACACGGGAAGGCCCGCGTCGCCCTCGGCCCACTGCAGCAGGGGGTGCGACGGCGGGAAGCCGGGGTTCGCGACGACGAGCTGCGGATCGAAGTCGAGCAGTCGCTGCGGCGGGCCGCCCGCCAGCACATCGAGGCTCTCGTCGACCACGAGCTCTGCCCCGATGACGGCCAGCAGCTGCGAGCGCTCAGCGTCGGCCTGCTGCGTGACGACGAGCACCTCGCAGCCCAGCTCGACCAGGGTGTCGGCGACGGAGAACCCGGTCTTGCCGAGCCCGAACACGGCGACGCGCAGACCCTTCCAGGCATCCGTATGCCAGGAACTCAGCGCCTCGAAGTCGACGGCGGCCGCGTGCCGCCCTGCGTGCTGCTCGGTCAACTGACGCTCAGCCACTCGAGGTAGAAGGTGCCGACGCCGGCGGCGACGAGCAGACCCGCGATGATCCAGAAGCGCACGACGATCGTCACCTCTGCCCACCCCTTCAGCTCGAAGGTGTGATGGATCGGCGTCATCAGGAAGATGCGCTTGCCGTGCGTGATCTTGAAGTACGCGCGCTGCAGGATGACCGACCCGGCCTCGATGACGAAGAGGCCGCCGATGAGGATGAGCAGCAGCTCGGTGTGGGTGAGCACAGCCAGGGCGCACAGCGCGCCGCCGAGGCCGAGTGAGCCCGTGTCGCCGAGGAAGATCTGCGCCGGGTTGGTGTTCCACCACAGGAATCCGACCAGGGCGCCCGTGATCGCCGCGGCCACGATCGCGAGCGACAGCGGGTCGTTCGTCGTGTAGCACTTCGCCAGGTTGTCCTGATCGATCGTCGGGCTGAAGCACGACTGGTTGAACTGCCAGAAGCCGATGAAGATGAACGACCCGATGGCGAGGATCGATGCGCCCGGTGCGAGGCCGTCGAGCCCGTCGGCGAGGTTCACGCCGTTGGTCGTCGCCGCCGCGAGGAAGTTCACCCAGATCAGGTACAGGATGATCGCGACCGCGGGCACCGCCGTCGCGATGCGGCCGATGTCGAGCGCGGGCACGTCGCGCACCGCCGAGATGCCGAGGGATGCCGGCGTGTAGCCCTGCGTGTTGGGGAACTGGATCGCGAGGATCGCGAACACGGTCGCGACGACCACCTGGCCGACGATCTTCGCCCAGCCGCCGAGGCCCAGGCTGCGCTGATTGCGCACCTTGAGGAAGTCGTCGACGAAGCCGACGGCGCCCATGCCCACGAGCATCAGGAGCACGAGCAGCGAGCTCGCCGAGATGCCGTCGCCGCCGAACATCAGCGCAGAGGCGAAGAAGCCGAACAGCGTCGCCAGGATGATGATGATGCCGCCCATGGTCGCCGTGCCGCGCTTGGCGTGGTGCGACTGGGGCCCGTCGTCGCGGATGAACTGCCCCAGCTGCAGCCGGTGGAACAGCTTCACGAACAGCGGCGTGAGGAACAGGGAGAAGGCCAGGGAGAGACCGCCGGCGGTCAGAAGAGTCCTCACGAGAACGATTCTCCCAGGCGGTCGCCCAGGAACCGCAACCCGGCCACCTTCGAGCTCTTCACGAGGATCGTGTCGTTGGGCCGCGCGAGCGCACGCACAAGCTCGAACGCCTCGTCGATCGTCTCGACGTACTGCGACTCGTCGGAGAAGAATGTGCCCTCGCGCATCGCGGAGACATGCACCCGGCGTGCGCCCTCGCCCACCACGACGAGGCGGTCGATGCCGAGCACGACGACGTCGAGGCCGACCTTGTCGTGCTCCTCACCCGAGAACTCGCCGAGCTCGGCCATCTCGCCGACGACCGCGATCGTTCGGCCGCCCGGGCGCTTCAGCTTCGCGAGGGTGCGCAGGGCGGCGGCCATCGAGTCGGGGCTCGCGTTGTAGGCGTCGTTGATCACCGTGATGCCGTCGCGGCCGCCGAGCACCTCCATACGCCAGCGCTCGGCGCGTGTGACGGCTTCCAGGCCGGGCACGATGTCGTCGATGCCGACGCCGATCGCGTGGGCCGCCGCGGCGGCGGCCAGCGCGTTCATGACGTGGTGCTCACCGAGCACCTTGAAGGCGACGGATGCCTCAGCCCCGGGCAGCACGAGGGTGAACGACGTCCCCTCGGCGGTCACGACGATGTCGCGCGCGGTCACCTGGGCGCCCTGCCCGAGCCCGAACCACAGCACCTGGCCCGCGGTCGTCTGCTCGGCCATGGCTGCCACCCGGCGGTCGTCGATGTTGAGCACCGCGATGCCGTCACCGGGCAGGTGCTTCACCATCTCGGACTTCTCGGCCGCGACCCCGTCGATTCCGCCGTAGCCGCCGGCGTGCGCGAGGCCGACCTTCAGCACGACACCGATATCGGGCTTGCCGATCTCGACGAGCCGCGCGATGGCGCCTGGCGCGTAGAGCCCCATCTCGGAGACGAGGAAGCGCGTGGATTCCGTGACCCGCAGCATGGTGAGCGGCGCGCCGACCTCGTTGTTGAACGACTCCCTCGGCGCGACGGTCTCGCCGAGCGGGCCGAGGATGCTCGCGAGCAGGTTCTTGGTCGTCGTCTTGCCGTTCGAGCCCGTGATGCCGACGACCTGCAGCGCCCCCTTCGCGTGCACGCGAGCGACCACCTCAGTCGCGAGCGCGGCGAGAGCGTCGACGACGTCGGCCACGACGATCTGCGGCACGGTCGCCAGCTCGGGAAGCTCGCGCTCGACGACCAGGACCGCCGCGCCGTTCTCGACGGCCTGAGGCGCGAACAGGTGCCCGTCGGTCGCCTCGCCGCGCTTGGCGAAGAAGATCCCGCCGGGGGCGACCTCGCGCGAGTCGGTGGCGGCGAGCCCCGAGACGGTGCGCGAGGCATCCGCCCCGCTCTCGCCGAGGTGAAGGGATCCGGAGACCGCGTCGGCGATCTCGGTGAGGGTCAGTGCGATCATGCGGCCAAACTCATCGGGCTCATCAGTGGGTAACGGGCAGGTCCGATGGAGCGCTGTTCGACGGGCTCACCCGGTACGTCTTCAGCACCTGGCTCATGATGTCGTGAAACAGCGGCGCTGCCGCGTAGGACATTTTACCGTTCGCGGGGAACCCGATATTGACGTCGACGAGGTAGCGCGGGTTGTCGACGGGCGCCACCCCCATCACCGAGATGTAGTAGTTCTGGCGGTAGCCGCCGTGCCCGTCGGGCTCCTGCGCGGTGCCCGTCTTGGCGGCGAGCCGGTAGCCGTCGATCTTCAGCGCGGCGTCATTCGGGTTCTTGTTCGGCACGGACTCGAGCATGTCGAGCATCGTCTTCGAGGTCGACGACTTGATGACGCGCGTCGACGTCTTCTTGGGCACGTCGGTCATCGTGCCGTCGGCCTGCTTGCAGCCCTTCACGAGCGACAGCGGCACCATGACGCCGTCGTTGGCGAGCGCCTGGTAGGCCTGCACCATCTGCGCCATCGTGGCCGAGACGCCCTGGCCGAACATGGTCGTGTAGTTCGTCTGCGCGTCCCAGGTGCCCGGCTTGGTCAGGATGCCGCTCGCCTGTGCGGGGAAGTCGACGGAGGTCGGGCTGCCGATCCCGAACTTCTTGTAGTAGTCGTAGCGCGTCTGGCTCGACATGTTCTGGCCGAGCTCGGCGATTCCGACGTTCGACGAGTTCATCAGGATGCCCGTGAGCGTCATGTCCTCGACGGGGTGGTACTCGGCGTCGCTGAACCGCACGCCGTTCGGCCCCGAGAAGGAGTCCGCGGTCATCACGTGCGAGTACGGAGTGGCGTAGCCGGTGTCGATCATCGCCGCCGCCGTGAGCGACTTGAAGGTCGACCCGGGCTCGAACATGCTCGAGAACATCATCGCGGTGCTGCGGTACTCCGCCGGCACCGAGTCGATGTCGTTGGGGTCCACCGACGGGTACTGCGCGGCCGCCTTGATCTCGCCTGTCTTGATGTCGATGACGGAGCCCTGGGCGAACTCCGCGCCGAGCTGCTTCGTCGTGCTCGCGAGCTCCTGGTTCAGGAACCAGTTGAGGTCGGAGTCGAGCGTCGTGACGAGGGTTCCGCCCTGCTTGGCCGCCTTGGTCACCTTGGTGCTGCCGGGCAGCGCCACGCCGTCGCGGCTCGCCTGATAGGTCTCCTCGCCGTTCTCGCCGACAAGGCACTTCTGGTACTGCTGCTCGAGGCCCTCGGCCCCTTGGCCTGACGAGTTGACGTAGCCGACGATGTTGCCGCCCACGGCCCCGAGCGGATAGTTGCGGGCAGGGTGGCTCACCGGCGTGAGCCAGGCGATCTTCAGCGCCTCGATCTTGTTGAACGTCGGCACGTCGGCGTTCTTGATGAGGGGCGCGTACTGCGACTGCGAGTTCGCCTTCAGCGCGCTCGTGAAGTCGGCCATGAAGGTCTTCACCGGCGTGTTCGTGATCTTCGAGAGCTTGGCGAGCACGGGGTCGGCCGCGAGCTTCGCGAGCGCCTGGTCGCGCGGAAGCGCATGCCCCTTCCCGTCCGTGTACGCGCTCAGAGCGTTGACGGGCGAGGCGATGAAGTCGTAGCGCAGCACGCTGCCTGCGAGCACCGTGCCGTCGTCGTCGACGATGTCGCCGCGGGCGCCGTAGAGCGTGATCGCCGTGCCGCGTCGCTCGGCCGCCTGCGCGGTCAGGGCGCTGGCGTGGACGACCTGGATGTCGAAGAGCTTGTAGACGAGGCTCGAGACGACGGCCAGCACGATCAGCAGGGCGATCGAGGTGCGCCTCCGCGTCGACTTCTTCGCCTTCACTCGTGCTCCCCCTCGCTCTGCCTTCGTCTCGTCGGCCGGGTCGGCACCGCTAGTGGGTGGCGGGCGCCGGCAGCGGCCCGCTCCACGCTACGGGGCCGTGCTGCTGCGGGTTCACATTCGCCGCCGGTGTGCCGGAGGCCGACTTGCTCCCGGTTTGCTGTGAGCCCGCGCTCGAGACGGAGGTCTCGTCCGTCGCGACCTGCGAGGGTTTCGGCCCCGTCTTCGCGTTGACGAGCGGAACCCCTGTGATGAGCGCGTTCGGCACGAGGGACGAGCCCGCCTTCGCCGGCTGGCCGCTCGCCGCCGTCGGCGAGCCGACCACCTGGCCGTTGGAGAGCCGCAGGTAGACGGGTGAGCCGTTGGCGACCATGCCGAGCGCGTCGGCGTTGGCCGCCAGGTTCTGCGGGCTGGACAGCTTGTCCGCCGCCTCCGACGACGCCTGGTAGTCCCTGCTGAGCTTCTTCTGCTCCTGCTGCAGGGAGTTGAGCCGATAGGCGCCGTTCGAGACGCCGATGCTCAAGGCGAGCTGGGCCACCACGATCAGGATGAGCGCGCCGACCGCGATGCCCGCGTAGAGCAGCCTCGGGCGCTGGGCGGCACCGACCGGCGCGTCGACGGGGGCGAGCAGCCCGCGCCGCCGCTCCTCGCGGTTCGGCAGCGGCAGCTGCGAGACCCAGGGGTGCTCGTCGGCCGGCGGGAAGGCCACGTCGAGATCGGCACCGGAGGCCGCATCGATCAACGGCTCGATCACCGCGGTGTTGCCGTTCATGCTCATGAAGCCCCCCTCAGCACTTCTCTGACTCGCTCGACCGCGCGCAGGCGCACCGGGGCGCTGCGCGGGTTGCGTTCCTTCTCGTCGTCGCCGGCGAGCTCGGCGCCGCGCGTCAGCAGCGCGAGCTCTGGCCGGTGCTCCGGCAGTTCGACGGGCAGCCCGGCCGGCGCGGTCGACGTCGACCTCGCCTGGAAGATCCGCTTCACGATCCGGTCCTCGAGGGACTGGTACGACATGACGACGAGGCGGCCGCCGACGTTGAGCGCGTCGATCGCACGTGGGATGGCGCGCTCGAGCACCGCGAGCTCCTGGTTGACCTCGATGCGCAGCGCCTGGAAGACGCGCTTGGCCGGGTGCCCCTGCTTGCTGATCGCGGCCGGCGTCGCCGCCTGCAGCACGTCGACCAGCTGCATGGTGCGGGTGATCGGATGCTGCGCCCGCGCCCTCACGATGAAGGAGGCGTAGCGCGCGGCGAGCTTCTCTTCCCCGTAGTCGCGGAAGATGCGCCGCAGCTCACCCTCCGAGTAGTCGGCGACGATGCGTTCCGCGGTGAGCTCGGCCGTCGTGTCCATGCGCATGTCGAGCGGCGCGTCCTTCGCGTACGAGAAGCCGCGCTCGGGCAGGTCGAGCTGCATCGAGCTGACCCCGAGGTCGTAGAGGGCGCCGTCGATCGCCGTGTAGCCGAGCTCGGCGATCGCGGTGTCGACGCCGTCGTACGTCGTGTGGACCGGCCGGAACCGGTCGCCGAAGCGGGCGAGCCGCTCCCCCGCGAGGCGCAGTGCCTCTGGGTCGCGGTCGAGGCCGACGAGCGTGAGGCCCGGGAAGCGCTCGAGCATCGCTTCCGAGTGCCCGCCGAGCCCGAGGGTGCCGTCGACGACGACCGCGTTCGGGCGGCCGATCGCCGGCGCGAGCAGCTCCAGGCAGCGCTCGAGCATGACGGGGGTGTGCAGCTGAGAGGCATCCATGGCGAGAAATCGGCCGGCCCGCCTGCCGTGATCCCCATCCATCCTTTTCTGCCTGACTTGGCCGCGGGGAAGTCGGCCAAGGCACGCGGATGGCTGGGAGTCACAGCCTGCGGACTAGAAGAGGCCGGGGATCACCTCCTCCGCGGTGTCGGCGAACGTGCTCTCCTGCTCGGCGAGGTACGCCTCCCAGGCCTGCGCGTCCCAGATCTCGGCGCGGCTTCCCGCGCCGATGACGGCGAGTTCCTTGGTGAGCCCTGCGTAGGCGCGCAGCGCCGGCGGGATCGAGATGCGGTTCTGGGCGTCGGGCTGCTCGTCGCTCGCCCCCGACAGGAAGACGCGCAGATAGTCACGGGCCTGCTTGCTCGTCACGGGCGCCTGGCGGATCTTCTCGTGCATCGAGGCGAACTCATCGGTGCTGAAGACGTAGATGCAGCGCTCCTGCCCGCGGGTGAGAACGACCCCGCCCGCGAGCTCCGCCCGGAACTTGGCCGGAAGGATGACGCGGCCCTTGTCATCGAGCTTCGGAGCGTACGTGCCGAGAAACATGCGCGGCGCCTCCCTTCCCCGAACGCGAACCGCAGTGCCCACTGGTGATCCAGTGCGCCCCACGTTACTCCACATCCATCCACCTGCAAGGATTTGAGGCCGGTTTTGGGGGTCTTTTCCAGGTCCAGATCCGCGTGATTACACGCGACGCGCGTGGTGGAGGACGGTGGAGGGCTTTCCCGCCACAGCGCCGCGGAGAAGGCATACAAAAAGGGCCGACCCGAACGGGTCGACCCTGAAGTCAGTCGTGCGCGCGCCGAAGGCGAACGCGCCGGTGGAAGAAGGTGGAGGGCGGGGGCTAGCGGTCGCCGTCCTGGCGCCTGTCCCAGCGCTCGCCGAGACGGTCCATGAAGTCGGACGAGCTCTTCGCGCGACCGCTGCCCGGCTTGGCGGCTCCGCCCTGGGCGTCGAACAGCGAGTCGGCGCCGCGTCGGCGACCGGGAGTGATGGCCAGCAGAACACCGGCGAACATGACCAGGAAGCCCAGGATGCCGACGACGGGGAGCCGGATCGCGACGCCGAGGATCAGTGCGGCGACGCCCACGACCGCGAGCAGAACGCCGAGAACGATCGCCCGATAGGCGGGCTTGCGACGGGGCGCATGGCTGATATTGGCCACGAAGTCGGCGTCGTTCTGGTAGAGGTTGCGCTCCATCTCGTCGAGAAGGCGCTGCTCGTGCTCCGAAAGCGGCATCCCGATCCCCTCTTCTTCAGCTTCGTCAGCTTCGTTGCGTCGTGCTGTGACGCCCCAGTGTAATCACGGCTCAGCGGGCCTGCTAGCCCGTTGCTCAGCCATCGTGTGCCCCGCCGTTAAGCTGGCACGGTGGCGGAAAGCGTGAGACTCGTCGATCTGGTCCAATCCCGTCTCGACGGCTTCCTCGATGACCGCTCCTCCATTGTCGGAACCATCGGTCCCGATGTGACCGCCCTGCTCGACGACTCGCGGCGATTTCTCAGCGGTGGCAAGCGGTTCAGGGCCCAGTTCTGCCACTGGGGGTGGCGCGCCGTCGCCGGCATCCGCGAGACCCCCGTGACCCAGCGCGAGCTCGACGCCGTCATCGGCGCCGCGAGCGCGCTCGAGCTGTTCCACGCGGCCGCCCTCGTGCACGACGACGTCATCGACAGCTCAGACACGCGGCGCGGCGAGCCCAGCGCCCACCGCCGCTTCGCAGGCCGCCACGCCGAGAACCGCTGGGCCGGCGACGGCGCCGCCTTCGGCACCTCGGCCGCGATCCTGCTCGGCGACCTGCTGCTCGGCTGGAGCGACGAGCTGCTCGACGACGCGCTCTTCGAGTTGGGCGACGCGCAGCGCGCGCGAGCGGCCAGGCAGCTCTTCAACACCATGCGCACGGACGTCACGGCGGGGCAGTACCTCGACGTGCTCGAGGAGAGCGCGTGGGTGGGGCGCGACGAGGCCGAGCAGCTCGAGGCTGCGCGACGGGTCGTCGTGTTCAAGTCGGCCAAGTACAGCATCGAGGCGCCGCTGCTCATCGGCGCCGCCCTCGGCGGCGGCAGCGATGCCCAGCTCGAGACGCTGAGCGCCTTCGGGCTGCCGCTCGGCATCGCCTTCCAGCTGCGCGACGACCTGCTCGGGGTCTTCGGCGACGCCGCCGTCACGGGCAAGCCGAGCGGCGACGACCTTCGAGAGGGCAAGCGCACGCTGCTCGTCGCCCTGACGCGAAGCCGGGTGAGCGGCTCGGTGCGCCGTGTGTTCGACGAGCTGCTCGGCGACCCGAACCTCGACACCGAGCAGGTGCTCATGCTGCAGGGCGCGATGCGCGACTCCGGCGCCGTCGACGAAGTCGAAGAGGTGATCGATCGGGAGGTGCGTCGCGCCAATGCGGCGCTCGATGAGGCATCCCTCGCCCCCGAGGCGCTCGCCGCCCTGCGTCAGCTGACGGCGCGGGTCACCGACCGCGACGCGTGAGCCCGCGCTCGCCGATCAGGCGAGGGCCTGCGCGACGCGTCGCACCTCGGTCTTGCGGCCGGTGCGCAGGGCGTCGATCGGAGCCGCCTCGAGCGTCTCGTCCTCGGTGAGCAGCCAGTCGATCGCCTCATCATCGGTGAAGCCCGCGTCGCCGAGCACGATGAGCGTTCCGCGCAACTCGCTGAGCGGCTCGTTTCCCGACAGGAAATCGGCCGGGACCGCGAGCGGCCCACCGCGGCGACTGCCGAGCAGGTGCTTGTCATCGATCAGCCTGCGGACGCGGGAGGGTGAGACTCCGAGAATCTCGACCAGCTCGGGCACGGTCAACCAGGTGCGCTCGGGCGACGGAGTAGCCATGTGGAAAATCGTGCCAGAAGTTGCGCCCGCTGTTCACAGATCACGTTCATGGCTTTGTGACGTGTCACTGCGCGCGCGGAATATATCGCTACCTAGACTCGTCGGGTGACCAACGCGAGCCAGACCGACCCCCTGCTCGGCCGTCTCATCGACGGCCGATACCAGGTGCGCTCGCGGATCGCTCGCGGCGGCATGGCGACGGTGTATCTGGCCACCGACCTGCGCCTTGAGCGGCGTGTCGCACTGAAGGTGATGCACAGCCACCTCGCCGACGACACGAACTTCAAGACCCGCTTCGTGCAGGAGGCGCGCTCGACGGCACGCCTTGCGCACCCCAACGTCGTCAACGTCTTCGACCAGGGGCAGGACGACGACATGGCCTACCTGGTCATGGAGTACCTGCCGGGCATCACCCTGCGCGATCTGCTGCGCGACTACGGCAAGCTCACCCCCGAGCAGACCATCGACATCATGGAGTCGGTGCTCGCGGGCCTCGCGGCCGCTCACCGTGCCGGCATCGTGCACCGCGATCTCAAGCCCGAGAACGTGCTGCTCGCCGATGACGGCCGCATCAAGCTCGGCGACTTCGGGCTCGCCCGCGCCGCGGCCAACGCGACCGGAACCGGGCAGGCCCTGCTCGGCACGATCGCGTACCTCTCCCCCGAGCTCGTCACCCGCGGCATCGCCGACACCCGCAGCGACATCTACGCCATCGGCATCATGATCTACGAGATGCTCACCGGCGAGCAGCCGTTCCAGGGCGAGCAGCCGATGCAGATCGCGTACCAGCATGCGAACGACTCGGTTCCGAAGCCGAGCCTCAAGAATCCGCTCGTGCCGCCGCAGCTCGACGACCTCGTGCTGTGGGCGACCAGCCGAGACCCCGAGGAGCGCCCGGCCGACGCTCGCGCCCTGCTCGAGAAGCTGTACGAGGTCGAGCGCGCCATCCACGGCGCGCAGCCCGACGGTGAGCTGGATGCCACGCGCGTGATCTCCCCCACCGCGAACGACACGCAGGCGACGACCGTGC
>NZ_JBLRDT010000052.1:0-15666 GCF_057512245.1 Gryllotalpicola sp. CP2-P1 | reverse complement strand
TGAGCACGCGGGGCAGAACCACGTCGCAACGGCCGAGCGCGCGCTCGAGCAGGTCGAGGTCGTAGTCGTTCGTGAAGGGCGACCAGTAGGCGGTGCCCGAGGCATCCGAGCGGTCGGTCGTCAGCGCGTCGAGCACCGGCCCGAGCGGCGACTCGCCCGCGGGTCCGTAGCCGAGCAGACGCCAGGTCAGCCAGTCGTGCGGCAGCGCGACAGCGGCAACGCGGGCGGCGTTCTCCGGTTCGTTGTCCTTCAGCCAGCGCAGCTTGGTGGCGGTGAACGACGCGACCGGCACGAGGCCGGCGCGCTGTGCGTAGCCTTCGGCACCGAGCTCGTCGGTCAGCGCCGCGGCGGCAGCGGCCGAGCGGGTGTCGTTCCACAGCAGCGCGGGGCGGATCACCCTGCCCTCCGCATCGAGCACGACCATGCCGTGCTGCTGACCGGCGATCGAGATGGCGGCGACGTCGCCGATGCCCCCGGCGGCAGCGATGGCCTCACCGAGCGCTGACCACCACGCGGCCGGGTCGACCTCGGTGCCGTCGGGGTGGGAAGCGCGGCCGGTGCGCACGAGCGCACCGGTCTCCAGGTCGCGGATGACGACCTTGCAGGACTGCGTCGACGAGTCGACGCCGGCGACCAAGGGCACGGGAACTTCCTTCCAGGAGAGAGAGGTGACGGCAGCCGGGTCTGCCTCGGCAACCCGGCTGCCGCCTATGAGCGCGCGGCTAAAAGCCGCACTGCGGCGTTTAGCCGCGCGCTCCGAGCAGGTGCTCGGTGGCCAGCTGCTGCAGGCGGACGAAGCCGAAGCCCTTGCCGCCCAGGTAGGCGTCGGTGTCGAAGTCCTCCCACGCGGAGCGGTCGGCCTTGATCGTCTCGATCGTCTCGCCCGGGTTGAGGGTGCTCTGCTCGAGCTCGAAGACCTTGGCGGCCTCGAGCGCAGCCTGCACCTCGGGGTCGGCGCGGAATGCGTCGGCGCGCTCCTTGAGCAGCAGGTAGGTCTGCATGTTGGCCTTCGCCGACTCCCAGACGCCGTTCTCGTCCTCGGTGCGGCTCGGCTTGTAGTCGAAGTGACGGGGGCCGGTGTAGGCCGGGCCGCCGTTCACGCCGCCGTGCTCGAGCAGGTCGACCAGCGCGAAGGCGTTGTGCAGGTCGCCGTGGCCGAAGGCCAGGTCCTGGTCGTACTTGATCGAGCGCTGCCCGTTCAGGTCGATGTGGAAGAGCTTGCCGTGGTACAGCGCCTGCGCGACACCCGAGGTGAAGTTGAGGCCCGCCATGGTCTCGTGGCCGACCTCGGGGTTGAGGCCGACGAGCTCGGGGTGCTCGAGCGAGTCGATGAACGCGATCGCGTGGCCGAGCGTCGGCAGCAGGATGTCGCCGCGGGGCTCGTTGGGCTTCGGCTCGATCGCGAACTTGATGTCCCAGCCCTGCGAGAGGACGTAGTCGCCGAGGAAGTCGACGGCCTCCTTGTAGCGGGCGAGCGCGGCCTGGATGTTCTTGGCCGAGTCGTACTCGGCGCCCTCGCGGCCGCCCCACATGACGAAGGTCTTCGCGCCGAGCTCGACACCGAGCTCGAGCTGGCGCAGGATCTTGCGGATCGTGTAGCGACGCACCTGGCGGTCGTTCGAGGTGACGCCGCCGTCCTTGAAGACGGGGGCGGAGAAGGTGTTCGTCGTGACCATCGGCACGATGAGGCCGGTCTCGTCGAGCGACTTCTTCAGGCGGTCGATGTAGCTCTGGCGCTCGGCGTCCGACGAGCCGAACGGGAACAGGTCGTCGTCGTGGAACGTGAGGCCGTAGGCGCCGAGCTCGGCGAGCTTCTCAACGACGTGCTCGATCTCGAACGGCTTGCGCGTCGGGCCACCGAAGGGGTCGGTGCCGTTGTAGCCCACGGTCCAGAGACCGAACGAGAACTTGTCCTCGCGAGTGGGGGTGAGAGTCATCGTGCTTGTCCTTCAACTTCCATGGTGAGGTGGACGGAGTGATTTTGTTGTTGCGATAAACATATCGCGGATCGGGGCGAAGTGCCACCGGCCGACACCTCGTAATCGCCTGCGAATCCGCGCAGGCGGAAACGCCCGTCGGCGTCGGTGCGCACGGGGGTCGCCGGCAACCACCACTCGCCCTTGATCAGCGCGTGCAGCGCGTCGTAGCCCGGCTTCGGGCTGCCGTCGGCGCGCACCAGCCCGATCGGCGCGCCGAGCCATGCGCCGGCATCCGTGATGCCCCAGTACGTGATCGACGCGACCTGCGGGTGCGAGACGAGCGAGCGGTAATGGCGCGCGAGCTCGTCCGCCTGACGCGCCTCGCCCTCGGGCGTCGACGGCCACGATGCGATCCGGTAGTCGTTCAGGTCGACGATCTCGGCCGGCATGAGGTGGCCCGAGACCAGCGAGTTCTCGGTGAGGTGCAGCGGCAGGCCGTAGCGCGCGAAGCGATCGATCATCGCGAGCATCGTCTCTTCGCCCCAGTAGCCCTGATGCATGTGCGTCTGCAGGCCGATCGCGTCGATCTGGATGCCCGCCTCGAGCACGCCCTCGATGAGGCACTCGTACGCGCTCGACAGATCGAAGTCGTTGATCAGCAGAGTCGCGTTCGGGTTGGTCGTCCGTGCCTCCTCGAACGCCATGCGGATCATCGGGATGCGCCCCTTGGCGCGCGCGAGCGGCGTGATCGCATTGTCGCCGTTCTCGAACACCGGCATGATGACGGCCTCGTTGATCGCGTCCCACGTGTCGATGAGGCCGGCGAAGTCGGCGACCTCGCGGCGGATGCGCTCGCGCTGCAGCCGCTCGACCTCGTCGAGCGGCTTGCCGAGCAGCCAGTCGGGCTGCACGGTGTGCCAGACGAGCGGATGCCCCTTGAGCGACACCCCGCGCTCGCGCAGGAATCGCGCCGTGTTCGCGAGACGCTCGGTGTCGGGCTCGCCCTCGAGCGGCTCGAAGCGACCCCAGTAGAACGGCAGGGTCGCCCAGTTGAACAGCTCGATGTAGAGCTCGGCGAGCTCGAGGTCGCCCTCGGTGCCGCCGCCGTTCGCCAGGTCGATGAAGTCGAAGCCGATGTTGCCGAACCCGAAGGCGTGTCGCGTCTGCGAGACGGTGACGTCGGTGTCGGCGAGCGGACGCCCGCTCGGATCGGTGAGGGTGACGACGGCCTCTCCCAGGCGATGGCTGGGCTGGGTGGCACGGCAGGAAGCGAGCTGCATCGGCGGCGATGACTCCTCAAATCGCTGGGGGGTTGCGCGCCGAACGTATCACCGCGCGACGACGGCAGAAAGGGTGCTCGGCCTCGGCCGGGTCAGTGCGCGGGCGGCGGAGCGGTGGTCTCGCGCACGACGAGCTCCGAGCGCAGGTGCTCGTGCCGGGTGCCGGACTCCTCGCCGCTCAGCTGTTCCACGAGCATCTTCAGGGCGGTCGCCCCCATCTGATGCAGCGGCTGCGCGATGGTCGTGAGACGCGGCATGGTGCTCGTGGCGTCGGGGATGTCGTCGAAGCCGACGATCGACAGCTCGCCCGGCACGTCGATACGGAGCTCGCGGGCCGCATCGAGCGCGCCGAGGGCCGACAGGTCGTTCGCGGCGAAGATCGCGGTCGGCCGCTCGACGCGGTCGAGCAGGTCGAGGGCGCCGACGCGGCCCGTGCTGCGCTGATAGTCGCCGTCGATCACGAGCGAGGGGTCGAAGGGGATGCCGGCCTGCTCGAGGCAGCGGCGGTAGCCCTCTTCGCGGCGATGCGACGACTCGAGATCGGCGCGGCCGCGCAGGTGCGCGATGCGACGGTGACCGAGCGAGATGAGGTGCTCGACCGCGGCGCGGGCGCCGCCGACGTTGTCGGCATCGACGGTCGAGGGGCCGCCGCGGCCCGTGTGCGGGTCGATCGCCACAACGGGGATCGGCGTGTCGGTGGCCACCGCGGTGGGCGTGACGAGGATCGCGCCGTCGATCAGGGTGCCGGCCAGTCGCGAGAGCGAGCGGCGCTCCCAGCCGACCGGGGGAGCGTCGCCGCCCACCCAGCCGGAGTGAGCGAGCAGCTCGTAGCCCGTGCCGTGCGCCGCGGCGCCGATGCCCTTGAGCAGCTCGGCGGAGTACGGCTCGAACTCGGTGACGAGCACCCCGATCACATTGGTGCGGCTGCGGCGCAGGCTGCTCGCGATGAGCGACGTCTCGTAGCCGAGCTCGTTGACGACGGCCATGACCCGCGCGTAGGTCGCGGGCGCGACGCCGTAGCGGGAGTTCACGACCTTCGAGACGGTGGCGACGGAGACGCCTGCTGCGCGTGCGACGTCGGTGATCGTCACCCGTCCCAAGACAGGGGGGACGCCAGCATCCACGCTCATGCAGAACAACGTAGCGCAAGCCTGAGAGTCACTCACAGCAAAGGCGAGTACGGATATAAAACGTTATCGACATCGTTTGACAACGGGTGTCGAGATCACGGATGCTTTTAGCCGCGGTCGCAACAAATCCTGCACTACCCCGCAAACATCGCCGTCGCGGTCCATCGCGGCGGGGTGTTCACCACAGCGTCAATGACGACAACACAAGGAGTGTTTCCACAATGATGAGGAAAGCAACGGGCGCGGCAGTCGTCGCGCTTGGGCTGGGCGTCGCCCTGGCCGCCACCGGCTGCGCCGGCTCCGGCAACGACAGCGGATCGTCTTCGGGCGGCAAGGTGTCGCTGACCGTCTGGACGAACTCGACGACCGGCCCCGGCGTCCAGTTCTTCAAGGACGCAGCCAAGTCCTTCGAGCAGGCCCACTCGAACGTCACGGTCAAGATCCAGTCGATCCAGAACGAGGACCTCGACGGCAAGCTGCAGACCGCGCTCAACGCGAACTCCGCTCCCGACATCTTCCTCCAGCGTGGCGGCGGCAAGATGCAGGCCGAGGTCGACGCCGGGCAGCTGCAGGCGCTCGACCTGAGCAGCACCGCGAAGGAGAACGCCGGTGCCGCCGCACTCGCGGGCGAGTCGATCGACGGCAAGGTCTACGCCGTGCCGCTCGACTTCCTCCCCGAGGGCATCTACTACAGCAAGGACCTGTTCCAGCAGGCCGGCATCACCTCGACGCCGACGACCATCGATGAGCTGCAGGCCGACGTCAAGAAGCTGCAGGACTCCGGTGTCGACGCGATCGCCGTCGGCGCCAAGGACGCGTGGCCCGCGGCGCACTGGTACTACAACTTCGCCCTGCGCGAGTGCAGCCAGGACGTGCTGAACAAGACCGCCAAGACCCTCAAGTTCGACAACGCGTGCTGGACCAAGGCCGGCGAGGACCTCGCCTCCTTCCTCAAGATCGACCCGTTCAACAAGGGCTTCCTGACCACCTCCGCCCAGCAGGGCGCCGGCTCCTCGGCGGGTCTCGTCGCCAACCACAAGGCCGGCATGGAGCTCATGGGCGGCTGGGACCCGGGTGTGATGGCCGGTCTGACCGCCGACCAGAAGGTCCCCTCGGACCTCGGCTGGTTCCCCTTCCCGTCGATCGACGGCGGCAAGGGCGACCCGACCGCGCTGCTCGGTGGCATCGACGGCTACTCGGTCTCGAAGAACGCCCCGAAGGAGGCGACCGAGTTCCTCGAGTTCCTCGTCACGAAGGACCAGCAGGAGGCCTACGCGAAGGCGTTCAACTCCATCCCCGTCAACAAGGACGCCCAGTCGGTCGTGACCGACTCGTACAACGTGTCGGCTCTGCAGGCCTTCAACAAGGCGGCCTACGCGTCGCAGTACCTCGACACCCTGTACGGCCAGAACGTCGGAAACGCGATGAACACCGCCGTCGTCAACCTGCTCGCAGGCAAGGGCACGGCCAAGGACATCGTCAAGGACACCAACGACGCCGCTGCGAAGGGCTGAGTAGCAACAACATGAGCAACACCCTGGGTACTGACACGGTCATCGACCGGCAGTCGCAGGGCTCCGCAGGGGTCGGGGGCGCGTCGAGCGCGTCCCCGGCCTCGCCGCGGGCGGCCAAGCGCCGCTCCGGCCGGGGTCGCATGCGGCTCGAGATCGCCGTCCTCTCCGGCCCCGCGATCATCGTCTTCCTCGCGTTCGTGATCTTCCCGGTCGCGCTGGCCGCCTACTACGGATTCTTCCGGTGGCACGGCTACGGCCCCGCCACGGACTTCGTCGGCTTGAACAACTACAAGCTGATCCTCACCGACCCCGCCTTCCAGCAGGTGCTCTGGCACAACCTGCTGATCGTGGTGCTGTCCCTCGTGATCCAGGGGCCGCTCTCGATCGTGCTAGCGCTGCTGCTGAACCAGAAGATCAGGGGCCGCGCGCTGATCCGCGTGCTGATCTTCGTCCCCTACGTCATCTCCGAGGTCATCGTCGGCACCGGCTGGAGCCTCATGCTCCAGAGCAACGGCGCCGTGAACGACTTCCTGCACACCATCGGCCTGGGCGGCATCGCCGCCGACTGGCTGTCGGACCCGAAGCTGGCGATCTGGTCGCTGATGGGCATCATCTCGTGGAAGTACATCGGCTTCGCGGTCATCCTGATGCTCGCCGGTCTGCAGTCCATCCCCGAAGAGCTCTTCGAGGCCGCGCAGATCGACGGCGCCTCCTACTGGCAGATCCAGCGCCGCATCACGCTGCCGCTGCTGGGGCCGACGATCCGCATCTGGGCGTTCCTGTCGATCATCGGCTCGCTGCAGCTGTTCGACCTCGTCTACATCATCTGGGGCCAGTACATCGCCTCGACCGCCGGCACCTCGACCATGGCGACCTACATGGTCGCCCAGGGCCGCATGGCCGGGAACTACGGCTACGGCAGCGCCGTCGCCGTGGTGATGTTCATCATCTCTTTGATCATCGCGCTGCTGTACCAGCGCTTCGTCCTGCGCCGTGACCTTCAGGGCGCCGTCACCGAGGGAGCCAAGTGATGAGCGCGTCGACTGCCGCCACGACCAGCCCCGCGACCCGCAACCGGGGCACGAAGGCCTCCCGCTCCGGCGACCGCGACGCGCCGCGGAAGTGGGGGAATCCGTTCACCTACTTCATCGCGCTGCTCTTCATCGCGGTGTGCATCGCCCCCGTGCTCTACATCGTGCTGGGCGGCTTCCGCACCAACTCGCAGATCACGACGAGCCCGGCCGGATTCCCGCACCCGTGGGTGTTCAGCAACTACGTCGACGTGCTCAAGACCTCGACCTTCTGGGGCGAGTTCGGCAACTCGATGATCGTCGCCATCGTGACGACCGTGGGCGTCGTGGTGCTCGGCGTCATGGTGAGCTTCGTGCTCGCGCGCTACGAGTTCAAGGGCAAGGGCGCGGTCTACTCGCTGTTCGCCGCCGGCCTCATGTTCCCGCTCGTGATCGCGATCACGCCGCTGTACATCATCATCAAGGACATCGGCCTCGTGGATAACCTCATGGGCGTCGCGATCCCGCAGATCGCCTTCGCCCTGCCCACGACCGTCATCATCCTGGTGCCGTTCCTGCGCGCGATCCCGAAGGAGATCGAGGAGGCCGCCTCGATCGACGGAGCGAGCCGCCTCGGCTTCTTCTGGCGCATGGTGATCCCGCTGTCGCTGCCCGGTGTGGTGACGGTCGCGATCCTCGCCTTCATCGGCGCCTGGAACAACTACGTGCTGCCGCTGTACATCCTGAACTCGCAGGCGAACTTCACTCTGCCCCTCGGTGTGCAGGCGTTCTCGTCGCAGTATTCTCAGGACACGGCAAAGGTGCTCGCGTTCACGTCGCTCTCGATGCTTCCTGCGCTGATCTTCTTCTCGATCTTCCAGCGCCGTATCGTCGGGGGCCTGACGGGCGCAGTAAAGGGCTAGAACATGACCACCACCGAAGGCGGCGCTGCCGTCGCGCTCCCTGATGTCTCCGAGCGCGTGCTGACGCTGCACGCGCGGATGACCCTTGAGGAGAAGCTCGCCCAGCTGGTCGGCTACTGGCTCGATCAGAACGGCGTCGTCGCCCCGATGCAGAGCGAGATGTCGGCCGGTCAGAAGGGCGGCGAGCAGCTCAGCGAGATCACGAAGGACGGGCTCGGGCAGTACACGCGCGTCTACGGCACCCGCCCGGTCGAGCCGGCCGAGCGGGCCGCGTGGCTCTGGAACGAGCAGCGCCGGCTCAAGCGCGAGACCCGCCTCGGCATCCCCGCGCTCGTGCACGAGGAGTGCCTCACGGGCCTCGCCGCCTGGCAGGCCGCGACCTTCCCGACGCCGCTCGCGTGGGGCGCGTCGTTCGACCCCGAGCTCGTCGAGCAGGTCGGCCGCGCGATCGGCGGCTCGATGAAGCAGCTCGGCGTGCACCAGGGCCTCGCGCCCGTGCTCGACGTCATCAGCGACCCGCGCTGGGGCCGCGTCGATGAGTGCATCGGCGAGGACCCCTATCTCGTCGGCACGGTCGGAACGGCGTATGTGAAGGGGCTGCAGGGGGCGGGCATCCACGCCACCCTCAAGCACTTCGTCGGCTATTCGCGCTCGCGTGCCGGGCGCAACCACGCGCCGGTCTATGCCGGCCCGCGGGAGATCGCCGACACGTACCTGCCCCCCTTCGAGATGGCGATCGCCGATGGCGGCGCGAAGTCCGTCATGAACGCGTACGTCGACGTGGACGGCGTGCCGATGGCCGCCAACACGCCGCTGCTGACGGATGTCCTGCACGACCGCCTCGGATTCGACGGCGTCGTGGTCGCGGACTATTTCGCAGTCGCCTTCCTCGAGGTCATGCACGCCGTCGCGAAGGACCGCGGCGAGGCCGCGGCGCTCGCCCTCGAGGCGGGAATCGACGTCGAGCTGCCCACGGGCGATGCGTACCTCGCACCGCTCGCGGCTCGCATCCGCGCCGGTGAGTTCGACGAGGCCTACGTCGACCGCGCCGTGCTGCGCGTGCTGCGGCAGAAGGAGGAGCTCGGCCTGCTCGAGCCCGACGTCTACGAGGACGAGCCCCCGACCGACATCGACCTCGACTCGCCCGAGCACCAGCGCCTCGCACGCAAGCTCGCCGAGGAGTCGATCGTGCTGCTGGCCAACGACGGCACCCTGCCGCTGAACGCCGGCGCTCCGCGCGCCAAGGTCGCGGTGATCGGCCCGAACGCCCACCGCGCCGAGGCGCTGCAGGGGTGCTACTCCTTCGCGAACCACGTGCTCGCGCACCACCCGGAGTTCCCGCTCGGCTTCGAGATCCCGACCGTCTTCGAGGCGCTTCCGCAGGCGTTCGAGGGCGCCGGCCTGGCCGTGCCCGAGCTCGTGTTCGCCGCCGGCAGCGACAACGAGAGTGACGACACGTCCGGCTTCGCCGAGGCGACGGATGCCGCACGCGGCGCCGACCTCGCCATCGTGGTCGTCGGCGACCAGGCGGGCCTGTTCGGCCGCGGGACCGTCGGCGAGGGCAACGACGCCGAGTCGCTCGAGCTGCCGGGCGTGCAGCGCCGGCTCGTCGAGGAGGTCGTCGCGACCGGCACGCCGACGGTGCTCGTGCTGCTCACGGGCCGGCCGTACGCCGTCGCCTGGGCCTTCGACGGGCCGTCGGCGCCCGCCGCTGTGCTGCAGGCGTTCTTCCCCGGTGAGGGTGGCGGCCTCGCGATCGCCGACGTGATCACCGGCGCCGCGAATCCCTCCGGCCGGCTGCCGGTCTCGCTGCCGCGCTCGACGGGTGCGCAGCCCTACACCTACCGCCACCCGATCCTGGGCGGGCCCTCCGACGTGACGTCGGCCGACTCGACGCCGCTGCGGCCGTTCGGCTACGGCCTCGGCTACACGACCTTCGCGTATGACGGCCTGGCGGTGCAGGACTCCGTCGCGGCGGGCGGGGTGTTCGAGGCATCCGTCACCGTGACGAACACCGGCGAGCGCGCCGGCGCCGACGTCGTGCAGCTCTACGGCCACGACGTGCTCGGCACGGTCGTGCGCCCCGTCGAGCAACTCGTGGGCTACGCGCGGGTCGAGCTCGAGCCGGGGGAGTCCAAGCGGGTGACGTTCACCGTGCCGACGACGCGCTTCGCCTTCACCGATCGCAGCCTCACGAAGATCGTCGAGCCGGGCGACGTCGAGCTGTGGGTCGCGGCGCACGCGGGCATCGCGCCGGCCGCGGACGAGGCCGTGGAGGACTCGACGGGCGGGGCGATCGTCAACGACAGGAAGGCCGCGCGGCGCGACCTGGGCGGCGCGGCGACGCCGCGTGCCGTCATCGCCATCACAGGAGAGGCGTACCCCGTCACCCGGGCCGACGCCCGCCTGGTGAACGTCAGCGTCGCCTGACGGCCATTTCCCCGTCTCGCCCCGAGGTGTGAGTTAGGGTCCTTCGAACCGTGTTCGAGGAACCCGAACTCACACCTCGGGGCTTTTGCGTCGCCGCGAGGGGCGAGGGGCGACGGGCGAGGGGCGAGTCGCCGGTGGGAATGTTTCGCGGGTTGCGTGGGAAAGATTCGAACCGGTCACGATTTCCTGTGAGCCGGAAACCGGATCTACCCACCTGCGGGGGCCATTCGGCACGAAATCTACTGAACCGGTTAGCCACGCGCCCGCGTGATTCCCAGCTGACCGGGCAATTCGCTGCTGAACAGCCGTGTTGAGCGGCGGCGAGCGGGGCTCGCGACCCTCTGCGCGGCTTCATTGACATCCCCTCAGGGGCACGGTAGGAATAGCCACGTCACTCTTGACACCGAGGCCTGCTCGGAAATGTTTTGTTCAACGAAGAGCAAAAGTCCCGCGCTTTAGACGGGACGGAAGGACGACTGATGGCACAGCAGTCAGGCGCCGCGTTCACGCGTCGCACGTTCATTGGAGTCGCCGGCGGGGTCGCGGCAAGCACCCTGCTCGCAGCCTGCAGTCGTGCGGGTGGCAACGGCGGCGCCGGTGGTGGCGGTGGGAAGACCGCCAAGTTCTGGAACATGCCGTGGGGCAGCGACGCGTTCCTCGCGGAGGACAAGAAGATCGTCGCGGCGTACAAGCCGACGGGCGACCTACCGTCGTTCACCTACCAGCAGATCCAGTGGGCGAACTTCACGCAGACCTTCCAGTCCGCGGTCGCCTCGAACACCAACCCGGCGGTCTCCTCCGGTGGCGGCACCCAGGCGTTCCAGTTCGCCGCTCAGGGCAAGATCGCCTACGCCGACGACCTGATCGACTCGTGGTCGGGCGACCTCGAGGACGACTTCCTCGACGGCCTGCTCGACACCATGAAGACCGACAAGGGCTACGCGGCGATCCCCTACAACCTCGACGTCCGCTGCTCCTGGTACAACAAGACCCTCATGGACGAGGCCGGCGCGACCCCGCCCACCACGTGGGACGAGTACGTCGAGACCTGCAAGAAGCTCAAGGCCAAGGGCTACTACGGCTTCGGCCTCGGCTCGGGGGCCGGCTCGTTTACCGGCTCGCACATCCTCACCGGCTTCATGATCAACAACGGCGGCGGCATCTTCAACGAGAAGCTCGAGCCCGACCTGGTCACCCCCGAGAACGAAGAGGCGATCGAGTTCATCCTCGAGCTCGTGAAGAACGGCTACTCCGACCCGAACTCGGCCACGTACACCTCGGCCAACGTGCAGTCGCAGTGGAAGGCGAAGAAGTTCGCGTTCGGCTGGGACGGCGCGGGTCTTCCGGCCAACGTCGGCGCCGTCGCGCCCGACCTGGTCGTCGGCGAACCGCTCACGAGCCGCTCGGGCAAGCAGGGATTCCTGTACTTCCCGAACAACATCATGATGTACAAGAACACCCCCAGCCAGAAGGGCTCCGAGGCGTTCCTCACGTACTACTACAAGAACATGAAGACCCTGTGGACCAAGAAGACTGGCATCGGCCTTCCCCCGCTCAAGTCGATCGCCGACGCGCCTGAGGTCTCGGGCGACCCGAACAACAAGACGATCCTCGACAAGTGGAACCCGATCTACCACACCTGGGGCGCCCCGGGCACCAAGGGTCTGTTCGCCAACGTCGCCTACACGGTCGACGGCACCCAGCCGATGATCACCTTCACGCAGTCGATCCTCGGCGGCAAGGTCAAGGCCGCCGACGCTCTGAAGACCCTTCAGAACCAGATCGAGCCCCTGATGAAGTAAGCCGAGGCCGGGTGGGCCCTGCCGCCTTCGGGCGCGGGGCCCACCCGGTTTTCGCTTCCCCACTTGGCCCGCGAGGGTGTTTCAAAGGAGTTTCTGAATGACGACCGAGTCGGTCACCCGCAGCCTGCAAAGGGCGCGGAACGGTGTGGGCGTCGGGGGTGGAGGTGCGCCGGCGCGCAATCGCCGGAACAAGGCACTGAACCACGGCACCACGTTCTTCTTCTTCGCGCTGCCGTCGCTCTTCCTGCTGCTGCTGCTGAACCTGTACCCGGTGATCTACGCAGGTTTCCAGTCCGTGCACGACGGCGACCTGATCCAGCCCGGCAACTTCATCGGCCTGCGCAACTACCTGACGGTGCTGCAGACCGCGGACTTCTGGCGCGCCGCCCGCTTCACGGTGATCTTCACCGTCGTGGGCGTGTTCGGCAGCTGGGCCGTCGGCCTCGGCATCGCGCTGCTGCTGCGCACGAGGATTCCCGCGAACCCGGTGTTCAAGGTGCTGCTCCTGCTTCCGTGGGTCGTGCCCACGGTCGTGTCGGCGACCGCGTGGAACTGGCTCGTCGCCACGCCCCAGGCCCCGCTGCCCGTCATCGCGAAGGCGATCGGATTCGGGGACGTCTCGTTCCTCGGCGACCCGCTCGCGGCGCAGGTGCTCGTCTGCATCTTCAAGGTGTGGATCAGCTTCCCCTTCATGATGATGATGCTCAGCTCGGCCCTCGCCGCGGTCGACACCAACGTCTACGAGGCATCCAAGGTGGACGGCGCCGGCACGTGGCAGACGTTCACGCGCATCACTCTGCCGATGATCTCGCGCACCACCTACGTCAGCTGGATCCTCATGACGATCTTCTGCGTCAATGACTTCCCCACGATCTACCTCCTGACCGGCGGCGGGCCCGTCAACGCGACGCAGTCGCTCGTCGTCATGGCGTACCAGACGGTGTTCGCCAACCAGCAGGTCGGCCCGGGTGTCGCCATCGCCTTCATCATGACGATCGTCCTCGTGATCGTCTCGGTGGTCCTGTACCGCCAGATCCGAAAGTCGAGCATCGAATGACCACCGAAACCGCCAACATCCGCCTCGCCGGCATCTCCGGCAAGCGCCGCCGCCTCGGCGAACTCGGGGAGCGCGGCAAGTGGTGGCGCTTCCTCGCCATCCTGTTCATCACGGCCGTCGTCATCGTGCCGGTCGTCGCGGTCTTCATCCTGTCGCTCACCCCGGCCTTCGGGTCGACCGAGACGGGGCTCACGTTCGCGAACTACGGGCACATCTTCACCGCGACGAACCTCAGCTACTGGCTCGAGAACAGCCTGCTGGTCGCGCTCGTCACCGTGGTCGTGGCCGTCGCCGTCGCGGCGCCGGCGGGCTACGTGCTCTCGCGCGGCCGCAGCAGGCTCATCTCGGGCTACGCCCTGATCCTGTTCGTCATCCAGTCGCTGCCGGTCGTGACCGCGGTCATCCCGCTGTTCTTCCTGTTCGTGAAGCTGAACCTCAACGACAACCTCGCGGGCGTCATGATCATCTACATCGGCTCGACCATGTCGGTCGCGATCTGGATGATGGCCGCCTACTTCGACTCGATTCCGATCACCCTCGAAGAGGCCGCGTGGATCGACGGCGCGAGCGTGTTCGGCTCGTTCACGCGCGTCGTGCTGCGCAACTCGCTTCCGGGCATCCTGTCGACCGCGATCTTCTCGTTCCTGCTCGCCTGGAACGACTACCTGATCGCCGTCGTGTTCCTGAAGAGCGACGTCAACTACACGCTGCCGATCGGCCTGCAGACGTTCTTCCAACAGAATGCGACCGACTGGGGCAACGTCATGGCCGTCGCCGTGATCATGATGCTGCCGCCGATCATCGTGTTCGCCGCGCTCAACCGCTACTTCAGCGTGGGCGGCATCGGCGGTTCGCTCGCAGGTCGCTGACGACGTGGCACACGACGATCGGGAGGGGATCGTCGAAGACCGGGCGCTGCGCGCCGCGGTCGACCGCATCATCCCCGCGGATGCCTGGCCGGCAGGCTGGGGCGGGGGAGTCTCCGAGTACCTGAGGGTTGCGGGGCGGGAGCCGCTGGAGGCGGCTCCCGGCCTCGCGGCCCTCTCGGCTCGGCTCGACGCGAGCGCGGCCGACGCGCGGCCGGGTGCCGGCTTCGCCGATCTCTCAGACACGGAGCAGGACGCGATCCTGCGCGCACTCGAAGCGGGGGCTGGCGCCGAGGGATTCGCCGAACTGCGGCGCGTCGCGTTCGAGGGGTTCTACGCCGCGGACGCGCGCCGCAGCGACCCCGTCGGGCTCGGCATGATCGGCTTCCGGCATGTTCCCGAGGGCACCGAGATCGTGGAGCCCGAGCTTCCGGCCGGGCGCGATGCGGCATCCGTCGCCGCGCACTACGACGCGATCGTCATCGGAAGCGGGCCGGGCGGCGGTGTGGCCGCGCAGGTGCTCGCCCAGGCGGGGAAGTCGGTGCTGCTCGTCGAGCGGATGCCCGCGGTGCCGAACCGCCTGCTGCGCGGCGACCACCTGCACGACAAGCGCAACGCGGTGTACGCGGTGCGCGTGGGGCCGGGGGCCGGGCACCCCCGAGTGCACTCGAGCGATGCCGGGGACGAGGTCATCGATGGAACCGGCGATGCGAGCCGCTACGGCCTGAACGCCGATGCGTTCGGCGGCGGCAGCCGGATCTGGCAGGGAATGGCCTGGCGCTTCATGCCGGAGGACTTCCGGATGCGCGAGGTCTACGGCAACCCGGACGGGGCGAGCCTCGCCGACTGGCCGATCGACTACGACGAGCTCGAGCCGTTCTACACCCGCGCCGAATGGGAGCTCGGCGTGGCCGGCGAAGAGGGAGCGCTGACGAGGCGGATGCCGCGCAGCGCGGGCTACCCCATGCCTCCGTTCGGCACCGAGCCCGCGCGCGAGCTGCTCGCGGCGGCCGCCGACCGGCTCGGCTGGGGGTGGGGGCCGATTCCGCTCGCGCTCAACAGCGTTCCGCACGACGGCCGGCCGGCCTGCGTCAGGTGCGCTCAGTGCGTCGGGCACGCGTGCCCGGTGAACGCGAAGAACGGCTCGCACAACACCTTCATTCCGCGCGCGGTCGCGACGGGGAACTGCGATGTGCTGTACGACGCCGAGGCGATCGAGGTGACGGACGGCGCCGGCGGGGCATCCGTCGTCATCATGGCGAACGCCAGCGCGCCGGGAAGCGAGCCCGTTCGGCTCACGGTGCGCGCCGACGTGGTCGTCGTCTCGGCGGGGGCGGTCGAGACGCCGCGCCTGCTGCTCGCGAGCGGCCTGGGCAACGATCACCTCGGGCGGCACATCCACGACCACCGCACCTCGACCGTGCTCGGCACCGTCGACGAGAAGGTGAAGAACTTCATCGGCCCCGGCCACTCGATCGCGACGCTCGACCACGTGCACGCCGCGAGCGTGCCGTGGGGCGGCGGCGTGCTCGTCGACCTGATGAGCCTGCTGCCGCTGACGAGCGCGCTGGCGCCTGCCCCCGGGATCCCCGCGTGGGGCGCCAGACACAAGGAGTGGATGCGCGACGGCCGCGCCCACTCGTTCGGCGTGTTCGCGATGGGGCAGGAGATCCCGCTGCCGAGCTCGCGGGTCTCATTGGCGGCGGGTGTGCTCGACCGCTGGGGGAAGCCCGGG
>NZ_JBLRDT010000051.1:0-15847 GCF_057512245.1 Gryllotalpicola sp. CP2-P1 | reverse complement strand
CGACGGCCGCGCCAAGGCCGACGCGCCAGCGTGCGCCGCCCTGCGCGGACGGGGCCAGCGCCCCCTCGGGCTCCGCTTCCGAATCGCTCACCCGGCGAGGCTAGAAGCCGCGGCCTACGCGACGTCGGGCGCGGCATCCGGACTGGGGATGCCGCGCCCGACGACGCTGCTGTGCTGGGGAAGACCCGCCGCGCGCTAGGGCTTCGTCGCGATGTTGACGAGCTTGGGGGCGCGCACGATCACGTTCACGATCTGCTGCTCGCCGATCGCGCGCGCGACCGCCGCCGACGACCGGGCGAGCTGCTCGAGCTCGTCCGCGCCGATCTTCGCCGGAACCTCGAACCTGTCGCGCACCTTCCCGTTGACCTGGACGATGGCGGTGATGGTGTCCTCGACCAGCAGAGTGCGGTCGGCCTTGCGCCACTGCACGTTCGCGACCGTTGGCTCATAGCCGAGCAGCTGCCACATGTCCTCTGCTGTGTACGGCGCGAACAGGTTCAGCGACATCGCGATGACCTCGGCTGCCTCGCGCACCGCGGGGTCTGCGGGGCCCGGGCCCGAGTCGATCGCCTTGCGGGTCGCGTTCACGAGCTCGATCAGGCGCGCGACGACCACGTTGAACTTGAAGGACTCGACGAGGCCCGGGGCGTCGGCGAGGAAGCGGTGCGTCTGCTTCCGCAGCGCCAGGTCGCCGTCCTTCCAGATCGCGTCGGGCGACGAGGTGACGTCGCGAGCGACGCGCCAGGCACGCGCGAGGAACTTCGAGGAGCCGGTGGCAGAGACATCCGCCCAGTCGATGTCGTCCTCGGGGGGCCCGGCGAACGCCATGGTGACCCGCAGGGCGTCGGCGCCGTACTCGGCGAGCTGCGACGCGAACTCGACCAGGTTGCCCTTGCTCTTGCTCATCGCCGAGCCGTCCATGAGCACCTGGCCCTGGTTCAGCAGCGACATGAACGGCTCGGTGAAGTCGACCAGGCCCTCGTCGAAGAGCACCTTCGTGATGAACCGCGAGTACAGCAGGTGCAGGATCGCGTGCTCGACGCCGCCGACGTACTGGTCGACCGGCGCCCACTTGCCGGCCTCGGCCGGGTCGAACGCGCGGGTGTCGTCATTCGCCGACAGGAAGCGCAGGAAGTACCACGACGAGTCGACGAAGGTGTCCATGGTGTCGCTGTCGCGCTTGGCGGGGCCGCCGCACGTGGGGCAGTCGACGTTCACCCAGTCCTCTGCGGCGCCGAGGGGGCTCGACCCCTTCGGGCGCAGGTCGAGCCCTGCGGCATCCGGAAGACGCACCGGCAGCTGGTCCTCGGGAACCGGCACCTCACCACAGCTCGGGCAGTGGATGATCGGGATCGGCGTGCCCCAGTAGCGCTGGCGCGAGATCAGCCAGTCGCGCAGGCGGTAGTTGCGCGCCGCGCCGCCGATGCCGGACTGCTCGAGCGCCTCGGTCACCTTCGCGATCGCGGTGTTCTTGCTCAGGCCGGTGAACGGCCCCGAGTTGATCAGGCGGCCGACGCCGGTTAGCGCCTCACCGGTCACGGCGGGGTCGGGCAGCACCGGCGGCAGGTCGTCGGGCACCTCGTCGCCCGTGATCACCGGAATCGCCCCGGTGACGGGCGCAGTGACGTCGACGACGACCCGGACGGGCAGGCCGAAGGCGCGCGCGAAGTCGAGGTCGCGCTGGTCGTGCGCGGGCACGGCCATGATCGCGCCGTGGCCGTATTCGGCGAGCACGTAGTCGGCGGACCAGATCGGGATGCGCTCGCCGGTCAGCGGGTTCTTCGCGTAGCGGCCGAGGAATACGCCGGTCTTCTCACGCTCGGTCGACAGGCGCTCGATCTCGGTCGTGCCGCGCACCTTCTCGAGGTAGGCGTTGAACTCGGCCTGAACCTCTGGGGATGCCCCTGCCGCCAGCTCCTGAGCGAGATCGGAGTCGGGCGCGACGACCATGAAGGTCACGCCGTAGAGCGTGTCGGGCCGCGTGGTGTAGACCGGGACCGGCTCGTCGCGGCCCTCGATCGTGAAGCGCACGTCGGCGCCCACCGAGCGGCCGATCCAGTTGCGCTGCATCGTCAGCACTCGCGCGGGCCAGGTGCCCTCGAGCTGGTTCAGGTCGTCGAGCAGGCGGTCTGCGTAGTCGGTGACGCGGAAGTACCACTGCGTCAGCTTCTTCTTCGTGACGAGGAAGCCGCAGCGCTCGCAATGGCCGTCGATGACCTGCTCGTTGGCGAGCACGGTCTGGTCGTTGGGGCACCAGTTGACGCTGCCGTCCTTGCGGTAGGCGAGGCCCTTCTCGTACAGCTTGAGGAACAGCCACTGGTTCCACTTGTAGTACTCGGGGTCGCTCGTGTGCAGCTCGCGCGACCAGTCGAAGCTGGGCGCGTAGATCTTGAAGGACGCCTTCTGCTGGGCGATGTTGTCGTAGGTCCAACCGCGCGGGTCGATGCCGCGCTTGATCGCGGCGTTCTCGGCGGGAAGCCCGAAGCTGTCCCAGCCGATGGGGTGCAGCACGTTGAAGCCCTGCTGGCGCCAGTAGCGCGCCACGATGTCGCCGAAGCCGAACGCCTCGGCGTGGCCCATGTGCAAGTCGCCCGACGGGTACGGGAACATGTCGAGCACGTACTTCCGCGGCCGCTTGTCGGCGGGGTCGTCGGTCGCGAACGGCTGGAGCTCCTCCCAGACGGGAGCCCACTTGTCTTGGATGGCAGCGAAGTCGTAGCGCGCCTCGCGCGCCTCGTCGCTGTCCCGCATCGCCGTCTGCTCGTCTGCCACGTGCTTCCTGTCTTCCGTGCTGCGTACTCGGCGCCGCGCGCCGACATTCAAGATTACCGGAGCATGACGAACGCCCCCTGCGCGAGCAGAGGGCGTTCGTTCCGGATGCGGTCTAGAAGCCGTTCGCCTTGACCCAGTCCTTGGCGATCTGCTCGGACGACTCCTTGTCGTCGTAGCTCTTCTTGAGCATGTCGCTGAGCTCGCTCGTCGTGAGCTTCGCCGAGACCTTGTTGAGGGTGCTCGTGACCTTGTCGGTGGCGGACTTCGTCGCGATCAGCGGCACGACGTTCTGCGCGGCGATGAGGTGCTGCGGGTCCGCGAGCGTGACGAGGTCGTTCTTCGCGATCGACGGGTCGGTCGAGTAGATGTCGGCCAGCTGGACGGTGCCGTCGAGAAGCGCCTTCAAGGTGTTGGGGCCGCCGCTGTCGTTGATCGGCGTCAGCGTCGCGCTCACCCCGTAGGCCGACTTGAGCCCGGGGATGCCGTAGGGGCGGGTCGCGAACTCGGGGTTCGCCCCCACCTTGAGCGGCGTCTTCACGTTCTTCAGATCAGCGAGGCTCGTGACGTGGTTGTCGTCGCTGAACTTCTTCGTGACGTTGTAGGAGTCAGCGTCTTCGCCGGGCGCCTGGTCGAGCACCTCGGCCTTGCCCGCGTCGAGCTTGCCCCCGCCGTCCTTCACGGCCGTCTTGAGAGCGGTGTAGACGTCGTCGCTGGAGGTCGCGGTGGCGTTCCCGTCGAGGAACTGCAGCAGGTTGCCCGTGTATTCGGGGACGAGCTGGATCTCGCCGCTTTTCAGGGCCGCGATGTAGCGGTCGCGCTGACCGATGTTCGGCTTGACGTCGGCCTTGACGCCCGCGTTCGTGAGGGCGTCGGCGTAGATGTAGGCGAGGATCGCGTTCTCGGGGAAGGCCGCCGAGCCGACGGTGATGGTGCCCGACGAGCCTTTGGAGCCCGAGTCGTCGGAGAGCGGGTTGCCGTTGTTGCCGGAGCAGCCGGTGAGCACGAGCGCGGCGAGACTCAGTGCGCCTGCCGCGGCGATCAGGCCTCTTCTGGTGCGAGCCATGACGGGTCCTTTCGGGTGGGTGATTGCGTCTTGGTGCGGATGTCGGCGGTGCGCCCTGCGAGCACCCCTCGCGGGGTGACCAGTCGCTGCACGAGGGCGAAGAGCCCGTCGACCAGCAGCGCCAGCACGATCACAAGAATCGAACCAGCCAGGAGCTGCGCGTAATCCTGATTCGGTAATGCGTCGTAAAGAAAGCGGCCGAGGCCCCCGAGCGGAAGGAACGCGGCGACCGTCCAGGTGGCGATCACCTGAAGGCAGGCTGACCGGATTCCGCCGACGATGAGCGGCAGCGCCAGCGGCACCTCCACGCGCCACAGCACGCCGGGCCCCGTGAAGCCGACCGAGCGCGCGGCGTCGACCACCTGCCGGTCGACGGACTCGAGCCCCGAGTACGCGCCGGCGATGATCGGCGGCAGGGCGAGGATCACCAGCGCGATGAGCGGTGGCAGGATTCCGATGCCGAGCCCCAGGGCGAGCAGGATCACGAGGCCGAGGGTCGGCAATGCGCGCAGCGCGCCGGTGAACGGCACGACGACCTCGCGGCCACGGCCGGTGTGGCCGATGTACAGCCCGACCGGCAGGGCGATCACGATCGCGATCACCAGGGTCAGCCCCGTGTACCCGAGATGCTCGAGCAGCCGCTGCGGAATGCCGTTCGGCCCGGCCCAGTGCGCACCGTCGGCCAGCCAGGCGAAGGCCTGCGAGTACGAGTTCACGCGCCCACCACCTCGGCCGCGGCGAGCCGTGCGGCTCGGCTGACGCGCTGCCGCCTCGTCCACGGCATGAGCCAGCGGCCGAGCAGCACGAGCAGCACATCGAACACGAGAGCGATGACGACCGTGCCGATGATGCCGACCCAGACCTCGGTGAGGAAGGCGCGCTGGTAGCCGTCGATGAAGAAGAAGCCGAGGCTGTTCACGCCGATGACCGAGCCGATCGTGACGAGCGAGACGGTGCTCACCGAGACGACCCTGAGGCCCGCGAGCAGCACGGGCCCGGCGAGCGGCAGCTCGACGCCGAAGAAGCGACGGGCCGTGCTGTAGCCCATGGCCGACGCGGACAGCTTCACGTCGTCTGACACCGCGGCGAGGCCGTCGGCCGTCGTGCGCACCATCAGCGCGATCGCGTACAGCGTGAGCGCGATCTCGACATTGAGCGGGTCGAGGATGCGCGTTCCAATGAGCGACGGGAGAAGAGCGAACAGCGGCAGCGACGGAATGGCGTAGAGGATGCCGGCGACGGTGAGCAGCACCGGACGCACGAGCCGAAGCGCCCCGTTCGAGATCGCGAAGCGGTTGGCGACCCACCCGAGCGGAAGCGAGATCGCGAAGCCGACCACGATGGGCGGGATCGACAGCCAGATGTGGGCCAGCCCGTAGTCCGAGATCTGGCTCCAGTTGGTGACGACCCAGTTCACCGCAGGATGCTCCTCGGGCGACCGGCTTCGATGAACTCGGCCACGAAATCGTCGGCCGGGGCTTCGAGGAGCTCTCGGGGCGTGCCGGCCTGTGCGATGACCCCGCCGGGCCGGAACAGCACGACCTGGTCGCCGAGCAGGAACGCCTCGTCGATGTCGTGCGTGACGAACACGACGGTCTTGTCGAGCTCGTGCTGCAGTCGTTTCAGCTCGGTCTGGAGCTCGACCCGCACCAGCGGGTCGACGGCGCCGAACGGCTCGTCCATCAGCAGGATGTTCGGGTCGACGGCGAGGCCGCGCGCCACCCCCACGCGCTGCTGCTGGCCGCCGGAGAGCTGCGCGGGGTAGCGGTCGGCGAGGGACGTGTCGAGGCCGACCACCGTCATCAGCTCGCGAGCGCGGGCCCGGGCATCCCGCTTCTTCTCACCGCGCAGCAGCGGAACGGTCGCGATGTTGTCGACCACGGTGCGATGCGGAAGCAGCCCGGAGTTCTGCATGACGTAGCCGATGGATCGCCGCAGCGCCACCGGCTCACGGGTCGCGATGTCGTCGCCGTCGATCAGGATCGTGCCGCTGGTCGGGTCGACCATGCGGTTGATCATGCGCAGCACGGTCGTCTTGCCGCTTCCGGACGAGCCGACGAACACCGTCACCTGTCGTGGCGGGATGATGAGGTCGAGCTCGTCGACCGCGAGGGTGCCGTCAGGGAAGCGCTTGGTGACGGCGCGGAATTCGATCACGACTCAATCCGACCATGCACCACTGACACTGGCAACGATTCGCGCAATACGGGGACACGGCGCGTCGGCTCGGGTCAGCTGTAGTAGCGCCCCAGATAGGCGGCGATCACGGCGCGTGCTTCGGCGATGTAGCGCTCGTCGCCGTCGTCGGAGGAGACGAAGGCGCGGCCCACGAGGGCGTCGCCGATGTCGAAGGCGATGGAGAGGCGGAACTCGAGCTCCTCCCCGGCGGGCAGGCCGAACTCGGTCGACAGCACCTGCCCGAGCGCGTGAGCGAACGGCACGGCCTCGGCCGCATCGTCGCCTGCGCTCTCATTGCCGCGCTCGTCATCGGCGAAGCGGATGATGCGGAAGCCGGGCTCTGAGCGGTACATGCTCACCGAGGCATCGACGGCGCAGTCGACCGCCTCGGCCCATGACGACGGCTGGACGTCTTCGATGCGCTGCACCAGTGCGACCCGGAAACGGGCGATCGCACGCTCGCGCAGGCCCTGCAGCAGCGCGATGCGGTCGGGGAAGTAGCGATAGACGGTGCCGATCGACGCGTCCGCCCGCTCGGCGACCATGGCGGTGGTGAGGCGGTCGAAGCCGATCTCGTCCACGACGGCGGCGGCGGCGTCGAGCAGAGCGTCCACTCGCGCGGCACTGCGCTCTTGGATCGGCTCGGTGCGGACAAGGGCTGCGAGCGAGCGCTCCGGATCCTTGGCGAGATCGTGAATTGGCACGGAAGTGAGGTTCCCTTCGGTTGCTCCTGGGCTCGAGTGTAGACCGTCAGCTTTTAACGGGGCCGTTCTGACGGATTCCTGAGTCGGCGCGTCGCGAGGGCATGCCAGACTCTTCTGCGATGTCAACGCCCGGCACACACCCTCATCGTGCAGCCCAGTTCGATGACGCGGTCAACCGCTACCGCGCCAGGCGGGCGAGGGCGAAGGGATTCCTGCCGACGGTGGTTCCCTACGCCGGCTACGGCGCGCCCAGCTGGGCTCGCGTGCTCGGGCGGGTCGTGCTCGCGAAGGATCCTCGGCCGGGCACGCGCTACCGCAAACGCGAAGAGAGTGTGCGCGGGTGGCGCAGCTTCGCCAGCGTGCCGATCAACGACGTTCCCGTGATCGCCGAGATCGACGGCGTCGAGCACGTGCTGCGGCCCGATCGCGGCGGCGTCATCGACCAGGTCATCCCCGTCGAGCTCGCCCCCGGCCGCCACGACATCACCCTGCGCCCGCAGGGCATGGAGACCGCGAGCACCGCGACCCTGCTCATCGTGGGACCCGAGACGCAGTTCGGCGTCGTCAGCGACATCGATGACACCGTGATGGTCACCTGGCTGCCACGCCCGATGCTCGCGGCCTGGAACACCTTCGTGCTCAACGAGCACGCCCGGGTGCCGACGCCGGGCATGGCGGTGCTCTACGAGCGCATCCGCTCCGAGCATCGCGGCGCGCCGTTCGTCTACCTCTCGACCGGCCCCTGGAACGTCGCGCCGACCCTGCGGCGCTTCCTCACCCGCAACCTGTTCCCCTCGGGCCCACTGCTGCTCACCGACTGGGGGCCGACGCACGACCGGTTCTTCCGCAGCGGGCGCGTGCACAAGGAGCAGAACCTCGAGCGCCTCGCCAATGAGTTCCCCCAGGTCAAGTGGCTGCTGTTCGGCGACGACGGCCAGCACGACGAGGCGATCTACACGAACTTCATCGAACAGCATCCGGGCTCGGTGGCAGCGGTCGCGATCCGCCAGCTCTACGCCACCGAGGCGATGCTCGCGGGCGGTCGCTCGAAGGCCGAGGGCCGCTCCGAGGCCGGCGACGTCCCGTGGGTCTACGGTCCCGACGGCATGAGCCTGTACCGCCAGCTGCGCGATCTCGGCTTCGTCGGCGGCCACCACGACGAGGGCCGGAGGGTCTGACGACCGTGCTCTCGCTGCGCGCCTCCGCCCGCGTCCCGCTGCTGCAGGCCGCCAAGACCGCGCTTGCGACGATCGCGGCGTGGGTGATCGCCGGATTCCTCCTGCCCGGCCAGCTGCCCGCGTTCGCCGGCATCGCCGCCCTGCTCGTGGTGCAGCCGAGCCTCAACCAGTCGCTCTCGCGGGCGATCGAGCGCAGCCTCGGCGTCATCGCGGGGGTGCTCGTCGCCTATGTCGTCGGCGTGGTCTTCGGCGGCGGCTACTGGGTGGTGCTGCTGTCGATCGTCGCCGCGATCGCCGTGACGTGGGTACTCCGGCTGACGCCGACCACGTCGGTGCAGGTCCCGATCAGCGCCATGCTCGTGCTGTCGGTCGGCTCGTCGACGCCGGGGTATGCCGTCGACCGCATCATCGAGACGGTGATCGGCGCCGCGATCGGCCTCGTCGTCAACGTGTTCGTGGTGCCGCCCGTCGCGATCGCGCCCGCCCGCGCCTCGGTCGACGGGCTGCTCGACGAGATCGCCGACCGCATCGACGCCATCGCGCACGCACTGACGGTACGGCAGACCCCGGCCGAGCTCGACGAGCTGCTGCTGCTCGCTCGCCTGCTGAGGCCCATGGCCGATCAGACGGATGCCGCGCTCAAGGCCGCCGACGAGTCGCTGTCGATCAATCCGCAGCGCAACCGCCACCAGCCGGGGCTCGCCGAGGCGGAAGCCCTGCGCGATCGGCTGCGGAACCTCGTCAACCGCACGACCGCGATGACCCGCACGCTGCACGACAGATACTCCGACGAGCTTCTCGATGAGCCGACCATCGCGGCGCTCGCGGAGGAGACGCGGCGAGCCGCTCACGACCTCAGGCTGCTGAGGCTCACGCCGGCGGATGCCCCGGCCGAGGCATCCGCCCCGCCGAGCGAGCCGCCTGCGCTCACCGCGCCGCTCAGCGTGAGCCGGCCCGACCCGACGCACTGGATCCTCATCGGGTCGCTGCTCGAGGACCTGCGGCGCATCCGCGAGGAGATCACCGGCGAGGAGCTGGCGTAGCGGAGCGCTGCAGGAACTCGTCGCGGATTCCGATGCCCGAGACCGCGGCTCCGGCGACGAGCAGCACCGCCAGCACGACGATGGTGCGCTGCAGGCCCGCGAGGTCGAGCCGCTCCCCCACGATCAGCCCGGCGCAGGCCACGGCCACCAGGCCGGCGACGCGGGCGACCGCGTTGTTGATGGCCGAGGCGATGCCGGCCTGGGCTTGCGGAATGGCACCGAGCACGGCAGAGGTGAGCGGTGCGACGGTGGTCGCGATGCCGAGGCCGACGATGATCGTGCCGGGCAGCAGCTGGGTCCAGTAGTCGAAGGGGGTCCTGATCATCAGCATCGACAGGAATCCGACGGCGACGAACACGGGCCCGGCTGTCATGAACCACCGCGCGCCGAGCTTTCCCGCAAGCGCACCGAAGCGACCGGCGAACAGCAGCGCCATGAGGGTGCTCGGCACGAGTGCCAGGCCGGCGAGCGATGCGGCCAGGCCCGCGACCTGCTGCAGGTACAGGCCGACCATCAGCGGCCCGAGCGAGAACGCGGCGTAGATGGCGAAGGTCGCGACGTTGCCGACGGCGAAGTCGTGCGCGCGGAAGATCGACAGGGGAAGCATGGGCCGGCGGGTGCGGCGCTCCACGATCACGAAGGCGATGCCGGCCGCGACCCCGACTGCCGCGGAGACGAGGACGACGCCGTCGACCCAGCCGCGCTGCCCCTGCTCGATCAGCGCGAACACGACCCCGCCGAGCGCCAGCGCCCCGAGCACCGCGCCGGGCACGTCGATGCGGGCGTTCGGCTGTGCCGCGGCTTTCGGCAGGCGCCTGAGCAGCAGCAGCGTGACGGCGATGGGCAGCACGTTGACGCCGAACACCCAGCGCCACGAGAGCGTGTCGACGAACACCCCGCCGAGGAACGGCCCGATGAGCATCGCGACACCGGTCCAGGCGGTCCAGCGGCCGATGGCCTTCGACTGCGCCTCGCCCTCGAACGCCGAGATGATCATCGCGAGCGAGCTCGGCACGAGCAGGGCGCCCGCGACCCCCTGCACCGCGCGCGCAGCGACGAGGATTCCGGCAGAGGGGGCGAGCGCGCAGAGCACCGAGGCCGCACCGAAGCCGATGAGGCCCCCGAACAGAACACGGGTGCGGCTGAACAGGTCGCTGAGCGAGCCCGCGACGAGAATGAGCGCCCCGAGCGTGACGAGGTACGCGTCGACGACCCACTGCTGCAGGGCGAGGCCCCCGCCGAGCTCACGGGCGATCGCGGGCAGCGCGACATTCACCACGCTGCCGTCGAGGAACGCGACGAACGACGCGAGGATCGCCACCAGCAGGACCAATCGCTGCATCACCGCCCAAGTCAATCACCGCGCTGCGGCACTCGGGCGCCCCGTCCCCCATGCGAGGGTCGACAGGATTTCCGCGTCTCTCGCGTGTTCCACCGGCCGCCCTCGGCGCGTCTTTGTAGGGTGGCGTGCGATGCGTAGGACGAGACTCACCCTGCTTGCGACCGCGATCGCGATCGCGGCAACGCTCGTCGCCGGCATCAGCGGGGCCGCGCCCGCCGCCGCCGCCGAGCACTGGCCGACGGAGGCAGAGGTCCAGGCGGCGAAGAAGAGCGCAGCCGCCTCGCAGGCCGAGTACAACAAGCTGCAGGGACTCGTGCGGAAGCAGCAGTCCGCGGCGATCGCCGCAGCCGCCACCGCGCTCGAGAAGCAGAACGTTTACGCGAAGGCCGAGCAGGCGTATCAGCAGGCGAGCAAGAAGGCCGACAGTCTGCAGGCGCAGGCGGATGCCGCGAAGCAGGCCTCGCAGTCGGCAGACCGCCGCTTCGGCTCGATCGCCTCTCAGCTGTACCTCGCCGGGGGCAACAGCGGGCTCACCACCCAGCTGCTGCTGAACGACGGCGAGGCATCCCAGCTTCTCGACCGGCTCAGCGCGATGAGCAGGCTGACGGGCCTGGCATCCGGCCTCCGCGACAAGGCGTCCCAGCAGGCGAACGTCGCCGGAGCGCTCTCGGCGCAGGCGGCGTCGGCCCAGAACGCGCGAAAGAAGGCGCAGGACGAGGCGCAGGCAGCCCTCGCGTCCGCGCAGGCGGCGCAGAAGTCGGCGGATGCCGCGCTCGCGACCTCGCAGAAGCAGAGCAAGACGGCCTACGCGCAGATGGCGAGTCTCAAGTCGCAGAGCGCGTCGCTCGAGGCGAAGTACCAGCAGCACCAGGCATACCTCGCGGCGCTCGCGGCCCAGCGCGCGGCCGAGGCCGCCCGCGGCGGCAACTCGTCATACCTCTGGCAGGTGGCGCAGAGCATCACGCCCGACCCCGCCGCCGCGCAGGCGTATGCCCGTTCGCAGCTCGGCGCCCACGGCTGGGGCTCCGACCAGTGGGGCTGCCTGTACGACCTGTGGACCCACGAGTCGGGCTGGCGCGTCAACGCCTACAACCCCTCGAGCGCGGCCTACGGCATCCCCCAGGCGTGGCCCGGCCAGAAGATGGCGACGTACGGATCCGACTGGATGACGAGCTACGTGACCCAGATCAACTGGGGGCTCGCATACATCAAGAGCTCGTACGGCAGCCCGTGTGCGGCCTGGTCGTTCGAGATGTCGCACACCCCGAACTGGTATTGAGGCGAAACCGCATCAATTCTGCGGTGCGATAATCGCCGAATTCAGGCATGATGCCTATGCCACTCTCAAGGACGAGCGTGGCAGCGAGAGTGTTCTCGCTCACAGCAATCGAAGGAGAGCGCGACGTGAAGCGCAGCTCATTGGTTTCGCTCGCTGTTCTGGCATCCGCGACAGCACTGGTGCTGGCCGGCTGTTCAGGCAACGGCGACAACAGCAAGGCAGGGTCCGCCGGGAAGGCGGCTTCCAAGACGGCCTGCGTCATCCTCCCCGACGCGGCGTCGTCGCCCCGCTGGGAGAACATGGACCGGCCCGACCTCAAGAAGGCCCTCGAAGACGCCGGCTTCAAGACCGACATCCAGAACGCCCAGGGCGACACGAGCAAGTACGCCACCATCGCCGACCAGGAGCTCTCGCAGGGCTGCGGCGTGATGCTGCTCGTCGACTACAACGGCGCGGGCGTCTCGGTCGCGAAGAAGGCAAAGGCGCAGGGCATCCCCACCATCGCCTACGACCGCCCGATCGCCGGCGCCGACTACTACGTGTCGTTCGACAACGAGAAGGTCGGCGAGCTCGAGGGCCAGGCGATCGTCGACGGGCTGAAGGCCGCCGGCAAGGACCCGGCGACCGCGACGGTCGTCTACATGGGCGGCGACCCGACCGACGGCAACGCCAAGATGTTCCACGACGGCGCCGACAAGGTGATGTCGGCCGCCGGCATCAAGCCCGCGAAGGAGCCGCCGGGGGTCTGGGACGGCGCGAAGTCCGCGACCAATTTCGAGCAGGCTCTGACCTCGCTCGGCGGCAAGGTCGACGCGGTCTGGGTGGCCAACGACACCAACGCGGCCGGCGTGATCTCGGTCCTCGACAAGAACCACCTCAAGGTTCCGGTCTCCGGTCAGGATGCCTCGACCGCGGGTCTGCAGAACGTCCTGCTCGGCAAGCAGACGGGCACCGTGTGGAAGCACGTCCCCGACGAGGCGAAGGCCGCGAGCGACCTCGCGATCGAACTGCTGAAGGGCAAGAAGCCGACCGTCGACAAGAAACTCGACGACGGCACGCCCTACATCGCCGTCACTCCGGTGCTCGTCGGCCCGAAGGACGTCGAGAAGGTCGTCCAGGCCGGTGACGCCTCGGCGTCGGACCTCTGCACCGGCGCGGTCGCCGCAGCCTGCGCCGCCAACGGCGTCAAGTAGTCGCAACCCACACCGAGACGAGGGGTCGGGGTGCCGTTTCAGTCGGCCTCCGGCCCCTCCTTTCGCCACGAGTTAGGAATCCCCACATGGACACTCCCATCATCGAGCTGACGGGGGTCATCAAGAGCTTCGGCCCCGTGAACGTGCTGCGCGGCGTCGAGCTGCGCGCCTACCCCGGCAAGGTCACCGCCCTCGTCGGCGACAACGGCGCCGGCAAGTCGACGCTCATCAAGGGTCTCGCCGGCGTGCAGCCCTACGATGAGGGCGAGGTGCGGTTCGAGGGCAGGCCCGTGTCCCTCACCCACCCGCGCGACGCCTCCGCGCTCGGCATCGAGGTCGTGTACCAGGACCTCGCGCTCTGCGACAACCTCGACATCGTTCAGAACATGTTCCTCGGCCGCGAGGAGCTGGTCGCCGGCACCTTCGACGAGGGGAAGATGGAGCGGCAGAGCTCCGAGGTGCTGCGCTCGTTGAACGTGCGCACGGTCAAGTCGGTGCGCCAGAAGGTCGCATCGCTCTCCGGCGGCCAGCGGCAGACGGTCGCCATCGCCCGCGCCGTGCTGAAGAAGGCGAAGGTGGTGATCCTCGACGAGCCGACCGCCGCCCTCGGCGTGGCGCAGACGGAGCAGGTGCTCAACCTCGTGCAGCGCCTCGCAAGCCAGGGCGTCGCGGTCATCATCATCAGCCACAACCTCGCCGACGTCTTCAAGGTGGCCGACTACATCAGCGTGCTGTACCTCGGCACCATGGTGGCCGAGGTCCCGACCGCCGAGACCACCTACGACGACGTCGTCGGCTACATCACCGGCAGCAAGACCTACAACCCGACCGGAGCACGCGCATGAGCGCCCCCAGCGGCAACGACACGACCACGAACACCACGACCCTTCTGCCCGAGTCGGTCAGCGATCTGATCGGCAGCGGGCAGGAAGGCGGCGTCAGTCAGCAGTTCAGCGCCTGGTTATCGCGCGTGCGTCAGGGCGAGATGGGGGCACTGCCCGCCGTCGCGGGGTTCATCGTGCTCAGCATCCTGTTCTCGTTCCTGAGCCCGTACTTCCTCACCGAGCGCAACTTCGCGAACTTCCTCACCCAGGCCGCCGAACTCGTCATGCTGGGCATGGCGCTCGTCTTCGTGATCCTCCTCGGCGAGATCGACCTCTCGGCCGGCGTCACGGGCGGCCTGGCGATGTGCATCTGGGTCGTGCTCACCGACGTGACGAAGCTCAACTGGTTCCTCGCCCTGCTCATCGCCTTCGCGGTCGGCCTCGCCGTGGGCTCGTTCATCGGCTTCTTCGTGGCGAGAATCGGCATCCCCTCGTTCGTCGTCACGCTGGGCCTGTTCCTCGGCTTCCAGGGGCTCGAGCTCATCGTCATCGGCGCGGGCGGCAACTTCCAGGTGCAGACCCCCGCGATCGTCGCGCTCATGAACAACAATCTGCCCGTGTGGGGCGGCTGGCTCATGCTCGCGGTGTTCGTCGCGCTCTCGCTCGCGACCTCGTTCTGGGACCGCAGCCGCCGCACGGCGGCGAACGTGCCGAACGGCCCCGTCGCGATGGTGCTGATCAAGGCGGGCGCCCTGCTCGTTCTCGGCGGACTTGCTGTGTTCCTGCTCAGCCAGGACCGCTCGGCGTCGATCATCGCGATCCGCGGCGTTCCGATCGTGGTTCCCATCGTGCTCGCGGTGCTCTGGATCGGCACATTCGTGCTCGACCGCACCAAGTTCGGCCGTTACATCTACGCGGTCGGCGGCAACGCGGAAGCCGCCCGCCGCTCCGGCGTGAACGTCGTCCTCATCCGGTTCCTGGTGTTCGTGATCTGCTCGTTCCTCGCGGTCGGCTCCGGTCTCTTCACCGCGGCGCGCGTCGGGTCTGTGGATGCCACCGCCGGCAAGGACATCGTCCTCTCCGGCGTCGCGGCCGCGGTCGTCGGCGGCGTCAGCCTCTTCGGCGGCCGCGGGCGCCTGGTGCACGCCGCGGTCGGCGCCCTCGTGATCGCGGTGATCACCAACGGCCTCGGTCTGCTGAACCTGCCGTCGGGCCTCAACAACGTCATCGCCGGCGCCGTCCTGGTGCTCGCGGCGACCATCGACGCGCTCTCCCGCCTGCGCTCGGGCGGCAGCCTGTTCAGGCGATAGCGGGTCAGCGTTCGGCCGGCGCCGTCTCGGCGGCGCCGGCCAGAGCCTGCTCGACGGCCTGCTGCACGCGCGCGTCCTCGCGCTGCCTCGCCTGCTCACGGCGGCGGCGATGCAGCAGGCCGGCCCCGACCGCGAGCGCGGCGATCACGAGGATGATGACGAGCAGCGTCCACGGCACGGCCGGCGCCGCCGCGGTGGCCGTGACCGCGGCGAGCGGGTTCGTCGAGCCGGACGCGTCGACGAACGCCGGCGTGACCTTCGCGGTCGCAGCGAACCAGAACGCGGCGGCGACACCGCGCAGCGGCACCGTGACCTCCCGGCTCTCCCCCGGCAGCAGAGCAGGCGGCGGCGCGATCTTCCCGGCCGCGACGGGGAAGAGCCCGAACGGGCCGGTTGCAGAGACGCTCTGCGTCGCCGACAGCGTCGTGTTCCCCGTGTTCCGGATCGTGTAGCTGAGAGTCGCGTCGCCGCCGGCGAAGGGGTTCAGCCCGCCGCCGAAGCGCGCCCGCGCGTCCGTGATGTCGAGGGCCGGTTCGAGCGCGCCGCTGACGCGCAGCGCGATGCGGATGCCGAGGCGGCGGTCGACGTTGATGCCGGATGCCTGCCCGGGTTGGGTCAGCGTCGTGACGATGCCGCCGACGTAGTCCCCCGGCGCGCTGCCCGTCGGCACGGCAATGTGGAAGGGGACCTGCTTCGCCTCGCCGGGGGCGACTCTGACGGTGCTCCCTGAGGCCTTCACCCAGGCGCCCACCCCGCGCTGCTTCTGGCCTGGCAACCGCAGATCGAGCTGGCCGGCCTCGGTCGTGAAGCCGTCGGCTGCGTAGACACCGAGGTCAAGTGGCTCATCGCCCCGATTCGTCACGACGATCGCGTCGGAGAGCCGGCCGCCGGCGGCCGCTGTGTAGCGGAAGCTCGTGCGCTCGGCGCCGTAGGAGTTCGAGGCGGTCCTCACGGACCAGGT